>CAUPRZ010000428.1:0-2505 GCA_963513855.1 uncultured Hylemonella sp. | reverse complement strand
TCAAGACCCTCAAGCGCCAGATCAGCCGTTACCAGGATGTGCTGGCTGTGGCCATGAGCCGCGATTTCGGCTTCCGCGCCCCGGCCGAATCCAAGATGCTGGACCTGCTGGGCTCCACGTTCGAAGTCAACCATGCCATCGGCCATCTGCGCCGCTGGATGAAACCCAGCCGGCGTTCCACCGAGCTGCTCTTTTTCAGCAACAGCGTGCAGGTACGTTACCAGCCCAAGGGCGTGGTCGGTGTCATCGTGCCCTGGAACTTCCCCCTCTACCTGGCCCTGGGCCCGCTGGTGGCAGCCCTGGCTGCCGGCAACCGGGTGATGATCAAGATGTCCGAGATCACACCCGCCACCAATGCAGTGCTGACGCGCATGCTGGGGGAAATCTTTCCCGAGAACGAGGTGGCCGTGGTGGGTGAAGAGCTGGTCGACCCCAACGCCTTCACCTCGCTGCCCTTCAACCACCTCGTGTTCACCGGTTCGCCGGCCGTGGGCAAGGTCGTGATGCGCACGGCGGCGCAGAACCTCACGCCGGTGACGCTGGAGCTGGGCGGCAAATCACCGGCCGTGGTGCTGCGCGACTATCCCGTGGCCGACGCGGCGCGCTGCATCGCGCACGGCAAGGCCGTCAACGCCGGTCAGATCTGCGTGTCCCCCGACTATGCGCTGGTGCCGCGGGACCAGGTGGAAGACTTTGTGCAGGCGGTACAGGACACCTTCAGCGAGTTCTACGGCGCGCAAGTCCAGGGCCACCACGACTACACCGCCGTCGTGAACGAGCGCCACCACGCGCGCATCCAGGCACTGCTGGCAGACGCGCGCGCCAAGGGTGCGCGCGTGATCAGCTGCGGCCAGGACATGTCGGACCCTACCCGTCGCCAGATGCCCCTGCACATCGTGCTTGACTGCCGCCCCGACATGCGGGTGATGCAGGAGGAGCTGTTCGGCCCCATCCTGCCGGTGCTGGCCTATGACAGCCTGGACGAAGCCATCAAACACATACAGACCGGCGAACGCCCGCTGGCCCTGTACTGCTTCAGCCACGACGCGGCCCGGCGCGACGAACTGCTGCGCCGCACGCACTCGGGCGGCGTCACGGTAAACGACTGGGGCTGGCACGTGATGAACCACGACGCGCCCTTCGGCGGTGTGGGCAACTCGGGCATGGGCACCTATCACGGCGTGGAAGGTTTCCGCGAACTCTCGCACGCCAAGACCGTGTTCAAGCGGCACCGCTTCTACCCGATCGAGCTGTTCTATCCGCCCTACGGCAAGCTCGTGCAGCGGCTCGTGCTGCGATTCTTCCTCGGTCGTCCCGACGCCTCTCTCACCCCTGAAATCAAGGTCAGCCATGAGCACACAAGAGTTTGACTACGTGGTCGTCGGTGCCGGCTCGGCCGGTTGCGTCGTCGCAGCGCGCCTGAGTGAAGACCCGAATGTGACGGTCTGCCTGCTCGAAGCCGGTGGCCCGGACAAGAGTGTGCTGATCCATGCGCCGGCCGGTGTGGTTGCCATGGTGCCGACCAAGATCAACAACTACGGCTACAAGACAGTGCCGCAGCCCGGCCTCAACAACCGGCACGGCTACCAGCCCCGCGGCAAGACCCTGGGCGGCTCCAGCTCCATCAACGCCATGCTTTATGTGCGCGGCCACCGTTGGGACTACGACCATTGGGCCTCGCTGGGCAACAGCGGCTGGGGCTACAACGAAGTGCTGCCCTACTTCCGCCGCTCCGAGCACAACGAGGAAATCCACAACGACTTTCATGGCCAGGGCGGTCCGCTGAATGTGACCTACCCGCGCCACAACAGTCCGCTGAGCCAGATGTTCCTGGACGCCGCCGCGCAACAGGGCCTGGCCACCAACCTGGACTACAACGGCGAGCACCAGGACGGCGCCTTCCTCTACCAGGTGACGCACAAGAACGGCGAGCGCTGCAGCGCCGCCAAGGGTTACCTCACGCCCAACCTCTCGCGACCCAACCTCAAGGTCATCACGCAGGCTGTCACGGCCCGCATCCTGATCAAGGACGGGCGCGCCGAAGGTGTGGCCTATCACCAGGGCAATACGTTGCAGCAGGTGCGCGCGCGGCGCGAGGTGATCTTGTCTTCAGGCGCCTTTGGTTCGCCCCAGCTGCTGCAGCTCTCCGGCGTAGGCCCGGCGCGCGAACTGCGGGCCCACGGCATACCGGTCGTGCACAACCTGCAGGGCGTAGGCGAGAACCTGCAGGACCACATCGACTACGTGCAGACCTGGCGCGTGCCCAGCCACACGGAATCCGTGGGTCTCTCCCTGCGTGGCACGGTGAAGATGGCGCGCGCCATGCTGGAGTGGAAGAGCAAGCGCACAGGCTTCATCACCACGACCTACGCCACGGCCGGCGCCTTCATGCGCTCCAGCCCCGATCTGCCGGCGCCCGATCTGCAGCTGGTCTACGTGATCGCCATCGTGGACGACCATGCGCGCAAGATGCACCTGGGCCACGGCATCTCCTGCCATGTGGAC
>CAUPRZ010000427.1:0-2522 GCA_963513855.1 uncultured Hylemonella sp. | reverse complement strand
GGCCTGGCCGTGCACCGCGTCGAGCGCCTGGTCGAGTACCGGCTCACGCTCAAATCCGGTCTGCTGGGCAAAACGGCCCTGAGCGCCGAACAGCTGGGCCAGGTGGCTGCCTTGCTGCACGACCGCATGACCGAAAGCGCCCTGGCCAGCCGCGAGGAGGCCGCGGGCCTGTTCACCGAGTTGCACCCCGCGCCCATGGAGCATGTGGACATCCTGGGTGGCGGTCGCGCCGCGTTGGAACAAGCCAACACGGCCTGGGGCCTGGCCCTGGCCGACGACGAGATGGACTACCTGGTCAAGGCCTTCACGGACCTCCAGCGCAACCCCACGGACGTGGAACTCATGATGTTCGCGCAGGCCAACAGCGAACACTGCCGCCACAAGATCTTCAACGCCGACTTCACCATCGACGGCGTGCGCCAGACGCGCAGCATGTTCGGCATGATCCGCCACACCCATCAGACCAGCCCCCAGCACACGGTGGTGGCTTATTCGGACAACGCTTCCATCATGGAAGGTGTGCCGGTCGAGCGTTTCATCGCGCGCATGGGTACAGGTGCTGCGCCGGCCTACGAGAAGTCGGCCGCCGTGAACCACGTGCTCATGAAGGTCGAGACACACAACCACCCCACGGCCATCTCGCCTTTCCCGGGGGCCTCCACGGGCGCGGGCGGCGAGATCCGCGACGAGGGCGCGACCGGCCGCGGCTCCAAGCCCAAGGCCGGCCTGACCGGTTTCACGGTCTCCAAACTCTGGGGCGGCTGGTCCGATGCAAAGGGTGGCAAACCCGAGCACATCGCCAGCCCGCTGCAGATCATGACCGAGGGTCCCCTGGGCGGCGCGGCCTTCAACAACGAGTTCGGTCGTCCCAACCTGGCGGGTTATTTCCGTGAATACGAGCAGCTTGTCGCCAGCAACGTGGACACGGTGCAGCGCGGTTACCACAAGCCCATCATGATCGCGGGTGGCGTGGGCATCATCGATTCCCAGCTCACCAAAAAGATCGAATTCCCGGCCGGCACCCTGCTGATCCAGCTCGGCGGCCCGGGCATGCGCATCGGCATGGGCGGCAGTGCCGCCAGCTCCATGGCCACGGGCGCCAACGCGGCCGAACTGGACTTCGACTCCGTGCAGCGCGGCAACCCCGAGATCGAGCGTCGTGCGCAGGAGGTCATCAACCACTGCTGGGCGCAGGGCGAGAAGAACCCCATCCTGGCCATCCACGACGTGGGTGCCGGCGGCTTGTCCAACGCCTTCCCTGAGATCACCAACGACGCGGGCCGTGGCGCGCGTTTTGACCTGCGTGCCGTGCCGCTGGAAGAGTCAGGCCTGGCGCCCAAGGAAATCTGGAGCAACGAGAGCCAGGAACGTTATGTGCTGGCCATCGCCCCCGAGTCGCTGGCGCAGTTCCAAGCCTTCTGTGAACGCGAACGTTGTCCTTTTGCCGTGGTCGGTGTCGCCACCGAAGAGCGTCAGCTGGAGCTGGTCGATGCCGGCAATGAGAGCCCGGTCGACATGCCCATGAATGTGCTGCTGGGCAAGCCGCCCAAGATGCACCGTGACGTCAAGACCATCACGCGTACCTTCAAGCCACTGGACCTGACGGGCGTGGAGCTGCAGAAGGCCGTGATTGACGTGCTGAGCCAGCCCACCGTGGCGTCCAAGCGCTTTCTGATCACCATCGGTGACCGCACCGTGGGTGGTCTCACGCACCGTGACCAGATGGTCGGCCCCTGGCAGGTGCCGGTGGCTGATGTGGCCGTGACCCTGGCCGATTACGCCGGTTTTGCCGGCGAGGCCATGAGCATGGGCGAACGCACGCCGCTGGCCGCACTTGATGCGCCTGCCTCCGGCCGTATGGCCGTGGCCGAGGCCATCACCAATCTGCTGGCCGCACCGTTTGAACTCCCGCGCGTCAAGCTCTCGGCCAATTGGATGGCCGCTTGCGGCGAGCCCGGTGAAGACGCCGCGCTTTACGCCACGGTGCAGGCCGTGGGCATGGAGCTGTGCCCGGCCCTGGGCATCTCCATCCCCGTGGGCAAGGACAGCCTGTCCATGCGCACGCAGTGGAAGGACGATGGCCAGGCCAAAAAAGTCACCTCGCCCGTTTCGCTGATCGTGAGCGCCTTCGCCACGCTGAGCGATGTGCGGGGCACGCTGACGCCGCAGCTGAATAACAGCGCCGACACCACGCTGCTCCTGATCGACCTGGGCAAGGGCCAGAACCGCATGGCCGGCTCCATCCTCGCGCAGACCTTGAACCAGACTGGCGACACCGTGCCGGACCTGGACGACCCGCAGGACCTCGTCAAGCTCGCGAACGCCGTCAACGCCCTGCGTGCGCAGGGCAAGCTGCTGGCCTACCATGACCGCAGCGATGGTGGCCTGCTGGCCACCGTGGCCGAGATGGCTTTTGCCGGCCATGTGGGTGTGGCGCTCAATGTGGATCTGCTCGTGACCGAAGGCGAGGTCACGGACCATGGTGACGCCAAGAACTGGGCCAGCCAGGTCAGCGCGCGCCG
>CAUPRZ010000426.1:0-2528 GCA_963513855.1 uncultured Hylemonella sp. | reverse complement strand
GACCATGACACCCAAGATTGATTTCACCCAGGCCTTGACCGGCCTGTTCGACCTGCGCGGCAAGACCGCTTATGTGCCTGGCGGCTACGGTGGCATAGGCGAGGCCATCGCCTGGGGCCTGGCGATGGCGGGTGCGCGCGTGGCGGTGTCTGGCCGCGACGAAAGCAAGGCGCTGGCTGTGGCCGCAGACCTGAAGGCTGCGGGGCACGATGCACTGGGCCTGTCCATGGATGCGCATTCGGTTCCGCGCATGCAGGACTCGGTGGATGCCGTGGCGCGTCACTTTGGCGCCCTGGACATACTGGTGAACTGCGTGGGCATGCAGCGCGAGCAGGCCTTGCTGGAAGTGACCGAAGAAGCCTTCGACGAAGTCATCCAGGTGAACCTCAAGGCCGCGATGTTTCTGGCGCAGGCTGTAGCCAAAAAACAGATCGAAGGGGGACGCGGGGGGGCTCAGGTGCACATGCTGTCGGTGCGGTCCCAGCTGGGGTTGCGGGGTCGCGGTTATTCGGCCTACAGCAGCAGCAAGGGTGGCCTGGTCATGCTGATCCGCCAGCACGCCAGTGAACTGGCGCCGCACGGCATCACCGTCAACGGCATTGCGCCCACAGTGGTGAAAACCGAGATGGCACGCCACTGGCTGGAAAACCCCGAGACCCGCAAACAGGTGCTGGATCGCATTCCGCTGGGCCGCGTCGCCGACCCGAAGGATGTGGTCGGGGCCGCAGTATTTTTCACATCACCCGGCGCAGCCTTTGTCACCGGACAGGTGCTGTACCTGGACGGCGGCATCACAGCATCACAGTAGTCGCTGAACAAAACGCCTCATAGGCGTCGGCGACGCGCGGTGCTAGGGCGTGTCGCGTGTCAACGCCTCAAAGCCATACCGGTTCATGCTGCCAATCATGCCTGTTGCCGGATGCGGCAGGAAACGCGTGTGGCAGTCCAGCACCGCGGGCAGGCCGGAGGCCACGGCGCGGGCCAGGGCAGGGCCCACATCCTCGGCACGCTTGACCACTTCACCATGGCAGCCGAAACCACGCGCCACGGCGGCGTAGTCCGTGCCTTCCAGGCTGGTGCCAAGTTCGAAGTCGAGCTGCTTCTTCTGGCCCGAGCGGATGATGCCCCAGGCCGCGTTGTTGTGGATCACGTTGATCACCGGCAGGCCGTAACGGCGCGCCGTGTCGAGTTCGTTGAGCGTGAAGCCGAAAGAACCATCACCCGTGATGTTGAGCACCAAACGTTGCGGTGATTGCAGCTGGAGCGCCAGCGCATAGGGCAGGCCGAAACCCAGGTGGCTCATGCCGGGTTCGTGAAAACGTGTGCGCACCTCGTGCACGGGCGTCAGGTCATTGCTCCAGAAGGTGGTGTGGCCGCCGTCGTAGACCGCCAGTGCGTCCACGGGCAGAGCCCGGGCCAGTGCGGTGGCCAGGGCTGCGGGGTGCATGGGTGTCTCGGTGTCACGGGCCATGGTGGCGAGTTCGGCCTCGTACTGCGCGCGCACGGCGCGTATCTTGGGTAGCCAGGTCGCATCGATGGCGAGTTTGGCTTGGGCGCCCAGTTCGGCCAACAGGTCCTGCAGGGCCAGGCTGGCGTCGGCCAGCATGGCCACCTCGTGCAGCACGGGCGCGCCGAGTGCGCTGGGGTCGGTGTTGATGCTGATGACCTGGTGCGTGCGCCGCGCCAGCGGGCCGCGTTCGTCCCACATCCAGGAGGAGTAGCGGCAACCGATGGACAGCACCACGTCGGCCTGCTCGAAGGCCTGCTTCACGGCCTCGCCAGCGATCAGGCCGCCGTGGCCGATGAAATGGGGGCTGCTGCTGGGCACCACACCCAGGGCCATTTGCGTGGGCACCACGGGGGCGCCCAGCAGGGCCGCCATGCTGCGCACCGCGGGAGCAGCGTCGCTGTGGATTACACCCCCACCGGCCACGATCAGCGGGCGCCTGGCCGTGCGCAGCAGTTGTGCTGCCGCTTGCACGGTGGTCGCTGCGGGGCGCGAGGCCACGGTGGCGCGGTAACGCGCGGGGGCCAGATCAAATTCGTCGTCGGCAAAGCTGCAGCGCGCGCTCAGCACGTCCTGCGTGAGGTCCAGGTGCACCGGCCCGGGCCGGCCACCCAGGGCTTCTCGGAAAGCGCGGCGCGCCAGTTCGGGGATACGGCGCGGGTCCTGCACCACCGCGTTCCACTTGGTCAGCGGCGCCAGCACGGCCTGGGTGTCCATGTCCATGAACATGCCGCTGTGCGGGTAGGACGCGGCGCGGTGCTGGTTGGTGGTGATGGCCAGCAGGGGCAGGTTGTTGTTGAACGCCACGCCCATGCCCGAGGCCAGGTTGAGCCCGCCGGGCCCCATCTCGCCCAGGGCCACAGCCATGCGGCCCGAACCGGCGTGCACGGCCGCGGCCATCATGGGGCCCGCGGCTTCGTGCCGCACGCCGACGTAACGGATGCTGGGCTCCTGCGAGATGGCGTGCAGCAGGGGCGCCAGCTTGCCGCCCACGATGCCGAAGGCATAGGGCACCTGCTCG
>CAUPRZ010000425.1:0-2529 GCA_963513855.1 uncultured Hylemonella sp. | reverse complement strand
TATGGCGCTGGCTGTCTTGGCCCTGCTGAGCATCACCATCGGCACGCTGTATCAGAAACATTTTGTTGCGCCTTGTGATGTGCGCAGCGCCAATGCCGTCCAGCTGCTGGCCGCGCTGGTTGTCACCCTGCCGCTGGCTCTGCTGGAGACAGAGGCCATGCACTGGAGCGACGCGGCCGGTGCCGTGAACTGGGAGCTGGTGACCGCCATGGCCTGGTCGGTTCTGGGGCTCACGCTGGGTGGCAGTTCGCTCTTGTACCTGCTGATCCAGCGTGGCGCGGCGACCAGTGTGACCAGCCTGCTCTACCTCGTGCCGCCCACGACGGCGCTGATGGCCTGGCTGCTGTTTGCCGAACCCATCACGCTGATGACCATCACCGGCACGGTGCTCACCGCACTTGGCGTGAGCCTGGTGGTGCGGTCGGCGCGCTGAGAAGGTGCAGAAATGAACCGTATCCACCGCCTAAACCATTTTGGCGTGGCCGTGAAGTCGGGTTGCCCTGCATGAAATTTTTTTTGTGTTTCGACTCAAGAATTTGCGCTGCAAATGCGTCTAGAATTCGCCCCCGCGCTGTTGTAATGCCGCATGCCTTGTTGACACGGTGTAAGTCCGTGGCTTTAATTCCATGCAGCCGTGCAAGCTGCCGGTCCAGCCAACCGTAACCGGTCTGCCCGCCGGTTCGGAGAGCCATCATTCCTGCAGAGACAAGCTGATTAACGTCGTTTCCATACAAGGGGATCTTTGTGAACAAAACTGAATTGATCGAACACATTGCCAAGCACGCCGACATCTCCAAGGCTGCAGCAACCCGCGCTCTGGAGTCCACCATAGGCGCCGTCAAGACCACGCTGAAGAAGGGTGGCTCCGTTTCCCTCGTTGGTTTCGGCACTTTCGCTGTCGGAAAACGTGCAGCCCGCACCGGCCGCAACCCCCGTACCGGCGCTGCGATTAAAATCAAGGCCGCCAAGGTTCCGAAGTTCCGTCCGGGCAAAGCCCTGAAGGATGCTCTGAACTGACCTGTTATCGGTGGGGTGCTTAGCTCAGCTGGGAGAGCGGCTCCTTTACACGGAGTAGGTCGGCGGTTCGATCCCGTCAGCACCCACCACCCAGGCAAAGGCGAACGGCGAGTTCGCCTTTTTTATTTTTTCGTCGGAAGCGGAGAGCGCGCCCATGTTTGAACACGTACGCAAGCACACCAAGATCATGATGGTCGTGCTGTTTCTGTTGATCATCCCGTCCTTCGTGCTGGTCGGCATTGACGGCTACAGCCGCATGAACGAGAAGGAGCGCACGGTGGCGCGCGTCGGCAAGTCCGAGATCACCCAGAGTGAGTGGGAAGCCGCACACCGCGAGGAGATCGAGCGCATACGTCAGCTCATGCCCACCGTTGACGCCAAGCTGCTCGATTCCGAGGCCGTGCGCTACAGCACGCTGGAGCGCCTGGTGCGCGAACGTGTGCTGCAGCAGGCCGCGCAGGAGGACCGCCTGGGCGCCAGCGATGCGCGCCTGGCCCGCGAGCTGCAGTCCATCCCCGCCATTGCCCAGCTGTGCCGTCCTGACGGCAGCCTGGACATGGAGCGTTATCGCGATCTGCTGGGTCGCCAGGGCATGAGCCCCGAGATGTTCGAGGCCCGCATGCGCAGCGAACTCGCCGCCCGCCAGGTGCAGGCCGGTGTGGCGCAGACCGCCTTCATCGCCGCCGTGCCGGCCGACCTAGCCCTGGGCGCCTGGTTCGAGCGCCGCGAGGTGCAGCTGGCCCGTTTCTCCACCAGCGACTACGCGGCGCGTGTGCAGCCCACGGATGCCGAACTGGAGGCCTTCTACCAGGCCAACCAGGCCCTGTTCCAGGCCGCCGAGCAGGCCCGCATCGAATACCTCGTGCTCGATATCGATGCCGTGCGCAAGACCATCCGCCTCAGCGAAGCGGACGTGCGCAGCTACTACGAGCAGAACGCCACCCGCCTGAGCGGTCCTGAGGAGCGCCGTGCCAGCCACATCCTGATCACGGTGGCCAAGGATGCGCCGGCCGACGAACGTGCCAAGGCACGCGCACGTGCGCAGGAGCTGCTGGCCCAGGCCCGCAAGGCGCCCGAGGGCTTCGCTGCGCTAGCGAAAAAGAACTCGCAGGACCCGGGCTCGGCGCCCAATGGCGGCGACCTCGACTACTTTGGTCGTGGTGCCATGGTCAAACCCTTCGAGGACGCCGCTTTTGCGCTGAAGAAGGGCGAGATCAGCGAGGTGGTGGAGTCCGACTTCGGCTTCCACATCATCCGTGTGACCGACATCAAGGCGCCCAAGCAGAAGAGCTTTGCCGAGTTGCGGGCCAGCCTGGAAGAAGACCTGAAGAACCAGCAGGCCCGTGCCAAATATGCTGAGGCCGCTGAGATCTTCACCAATGGCGTCTACGAGCAGTCCGACAGCCTCAAGCCCGTGGCCGAGAAGCTCGGGCTGACGATCCAGACCGCCCAGGGCCTGGGCCGCGAGCCGATGTCCGGTGCCAAGGGTGCCTTGGCCAGCGCCAAGCTCCT
>CAUPRZ010000424.1:0-2538 GCA_963513855.1 uncultured Hylemonella sp. | reverse complement strand
GGACGAGACCCTGGCGCTGCAGATCGTCGAAGCCGTGGTGGACGCCTGCGCGCCGCATGGCGTGCCGGTCACGCTCAAGATGCGCACCGGCTGGTGCCAGACCGAAAAGAATGCGCTGACGATTGCACGTGCGGCCGAAAGTGCCGGTGTGCAGATGGTCACCGTGCATGGCCGCACGCGTGAGCAGGGCTACAAGGGTGCGGCCGAATACGAGACCATGGCCGCCGTCAAGGCCGCCTTGCGCATCCCCGTGGTGGCCAATGGCGACATCACTTCGCCTGAGAAGGCCCAGGCCGTGTTACGCGCCACGGGTGCCGACGCGCTGATGATAGGCCGCGCGGCCCAGGGCCGGCCCTGGATCTTCCGCGAGATCGCGCATTACCTGGCCACGGGCGAGCACCTGGCGCCGCCCCTGGTGGTGGAGGTGAGGCGCCTGCTGCTGGACCACCTAGAAGATCACTACGCGCTCTATGGCGAGTACACGGGTGTGCGCAGCGCACGCAAGCACATCGGCTGGTACGTCAGGGCGCTGCCCGGCGGCGAGGCCTTCCGTGCGCGCATGAACGAACTGGATGAAGGCCAGGCCCAACTTCGGGCCGTGGCGGATTTTTTTGATGAACTCGGAGCCAGCATGGACCGTCTGCCCGTGGCGGACGTGATGGACGCAGAAGAAGATATGGAGCTGGCCGCATGAGCAAAAAACAGATTGAAGAGTGCGTGCGCAACAGCCTGGAAGGTTATTTCAAGGATTTGCGCGGCACCGAACCCGATGGCATGTACGACATGCTGGTGCGTGTGATCGAAAAGCCGCTGCTCGAGGTGGTGATGCAGCAGGCTGAACACAACCAGTCGCGTGCCGCGCTCTGGCTGGGCCTGAACCGCAACACCCTGCGCAAGAAGCTGGTCGAACACAAACTCCTCAAGTAATGCCTGCAGGGCAGACCTTCAGCTCTGTCCTCAACTGACTGAAACAATGAACGCACTCCTCTCCGTCTCCGACAAGACCGGCATCGTCGAATTCGCCCAGGCCCTGCATGCGCTGGGTATCAAGCTCATTTCCACCGGTGGCACCGCCAAGCTGCTGGCTGATGCCCAGCTGCCCGTGACCGAAGTGGCAGAAGTCACGGCCTTCCCCGAGATGCTGGATGGCCGTGTCAAGACCCTGCACCCCAAGGTGCACGGTGGCCTGCTGGCGCGCCGTGATGTGCCCGAACACATGGCCGCGCTGAAGGCGCACCAGATCGACACCATCGACCTGCTGGTGGTCAATCTCTATCCCTTCGAGGCCACGGTGGCCAAACCCGGCTGCACGCTGGAAGACGCGATCGAGAACATCGACATCGGCGGCCCGGCCATGGTGCGTAGTGCGGCCAAGAACTGGAAGGACGTGGGCGTGCTGACCGACGCCTCGCAGTACCCGGCCGTGCTCGACGAGCTCAAGAACAACGGCAAACTGTCCGACAAGCTGCGTTTCGCGCTGTCCGTGGCGGCCTTCAATCGCATCGCCAACTACGACGCGGCCATCAGCAACTACCTGTCGGCCGTCAACGAGGACGGTACGCACGCGGCCTTCTCGGGCCAGTCCAACAGCAACTTCATCAAGCTGCAGGATCTGCGCTACGGCGAGAACCCGCACCAGTCCGCGGCCTTCTACCGCGATCTCTACCCGGCCCCCGGTTCCCTGGTCTCGGCCAAGCAGTTGCAGGGCAAGGAACTGAGCTACAACAATATTGCCGATGCCGACGCGGCCTGGGAGTGCGTCAAGACCTTTGAGGCGCCGGCTTGTGTCATCGTCAAGCACGCCAACCCCTGTGGTGTGGCCGTGGGCAAGGACGCGCTGGAGTCCTACAGCAAGGCCTTCCAGACCGACCCCACCTCAGCCTTCGGCGGCATCATCGCCTTCAACCGCACGGTGGACCTCGCGGCTGCGCAGGCCGTGAGCAAACAGTTCGTCGAGGTGCTGATGGCGCCGTCCTATACATCCGAGGCGCTCGAGCTCTTCAAGGCCAAGGCCAATGTGCGTGTGCTGGAGATTTCGCTCGAGGGCGTGAAACGTGACGGCAAGACGGCCTGGGAGCGCGGCCTCAATTCACACGACGTCAAACGCGTCGGTTCGGGCCTGCTGATCCAGACCGCCGACAACCATGAGCTGCAGCGCAGCGATCTCAAGGTGGTCACGAAAAAAGCCCCGACCGAACAGGAGCTCGAAGACCTGCTCTTTGCCTGGAAGGTGGCCAAGTTCGTCAAGAGCAATGCCATCGTCTTCTGCAAGGACGGCATGACCATGGGCGTGGGTGCGGGCCAGATGAGCCGCCTCGATTCCGCGCGTATTGCCAGCATCAAGGCCCAGCATGCCCAGCTCTCGCTGCAGGGCACGGCGGTGGCCAGCGACGCCTTCTTTCCCTTCCGTGATGGTCTGGACGTGGTGGTGGACGCGGGGGCAACCTGCGTGATCCAGCCCGGTGGCTCCATGCGTGACCCCGAAGTGATCGCTGCAGCTGACGAACGTGGCGTGGCCATGGTGTTCAGTGGCGTGCG
>CAUPRZ010000423.1:0-2540 GCA_963513855.1 uncultured Hylemonella sp. | reverse complement strand
GTCGACGATCTGCATCCTGGGGTCGGCCATCAACGCCAGCACTTCGGGCACGCTGCGCGTGTGCACCTGGGCCATGGCTTCGTCGACGAGGGCACGGAATCCTTTGGTGATGGGCATGGTGTCTCCTTCTTGGTTTTTGTGGATCAGAGGGCACGCTGGATCAAAATCTTCTGCACGTCGCTCGTGCCTTCGTAGATCTGGCACACACGCACGTCGCGGTAGATGCGCTCCACAGGGAAATCGCTGACGTAGCCGTAGCCCCCCAGGGTCTGGATGGCGGCGCTGCAAACCTGCTCGGCCATCTCGCTGGCAAAGAGCTTGGCCATCGCAGCTTCCTGGAGGCAGGGGCGGCCGGCATCGCGCAGGGCAGCGGCGTGCCAGGTGAGCTGGCGCGCGGCCTCAATCTTGGTCGCGCACTCGGCCAGGCGAAAGCCCACAGCCTGATGGTTGAAGATGGGCTGACCGAAACTCTCGCGCTCCTTGGCGTACTGGATGGCCACCTCCAGCGCACTGCGCGCCATGCCTATGCTTTGCGAGGCGATGCCGATGCGCCCGCCCTCCAGACCACCGAGTGCAATCTTGTAGCCCTCGCCTTCGCTGCCGATCAGGTTCTCGGCCGGCACACGGCAGTTCTCGAAATTGATCTGCGCCGTGTCACTGCTGTGCTGGCCCAGCTTCTCTTCCAGACGGGCCACCACATACCCCGGCGTATCGGTGGGCACGAGGAAGGCGCTCATGCCCTTCTTGCCGGCACCCTTGTCGGTCACCGCGATCACGATGGCCACTTGCCCGTTTTTGCCGCTGGTGATGAACTGCTTGACACCGTTGAGCATATAGGCGTCGCCGTCCTTCACGGCTGTGGTGCGCAGGCCCGAGGCGTCCGACCCCACATGCGGCTCGGTCAGGCAGAAAGCCCCCAGCATCTCGCCACGTGCCAGCGGCGTGAGCCACTGCTGCTTCTGCTGCGCATTGCCGTGTTTCATGAGGATGGCGTTGACCGGGCAGTTGGTCACGCTGATGGCCGTGCTGGTGCCACCATCCCCCGCGGCGATCTCTTCCAGCACCAGGGACAGGCTCAGGTACTCCAGACCCGCGCCGCCCAGCTCCTCGGGCACGCAGATGCCATAGGCGCCCAGCGCGGCCAGGCCGCGGTGCACCTCGTGCGGGAAATGGCGTTCCCGGTCCCAACGCGCCGCGTGCGGCCAAAGTTCGGCGCGCGCAAAGTCGCGCGCCGCGTCGCGAATCATTTCCTGGTCGGGGGTCAGCAGCATGAAGAGCCCGCTTTCAATTGACGTTGACGTAAACGTCAATTATGCCGCTCGACGCCCCCCGACTGCTCAGAGCCGGAAGGTGCCCACCAGCTGGTTCAGATGCTGGGCCTGTTCACGCAGGCTCATGGCCGCCGCGGTGGATTCTTCCACCAGGGCTGCGTTTTGCTGTGTGGCCTGGTCCATCTGCGTGACCGCCTCGCCCACCTGGGCCACGCCCTGGCTCTGTTCCGTGCTGGCGGCGCTGATCTCGCCCATGATGTCGGTCACGCGCCGGATACTGGCCACCACCTCGTTCATGGTGGCCCCGGCCTGGTCCACCTGAGCGCTGCCCTGCCCGACACGCGCCACGCTGTCGGTGATGAGGGTCTTGATTTCCTTGGCGGCTTCGGCGCTGCGACCGGCGAGCGAGCGCACCTCACTCGCCACGACGGCAAAACCGCGGCCCTGTTCGCCGGCCCGCGCGGCCTCCACCGCGGCGTTGAGCGCGAGGATGTTGGTCTGGAAGGCGATGCCATCGATCACACTGATGATGTCGGCGATCTTGCGCGAGCTGTCGTTGATGCCCTTCATGGTGTCCACCACCTGGGCCACGACTTCACCGCCCTGCACGGCCACGGTGCTCGCGCTCTGAGCCAGCTGGTTGGCCTGACGCGCGTTGTCGGCGTTCTGCTTGACGGTGGAAGACAGTTCTTCCATCGAAGCCGCAGTTTCTTCCAGCGCGCTGGCCTGGCTCTCCGTGCGTGCGCTCAGGTCCTGGCTGCCCGCAGCAATCTCGCTGCTGGCCGTGGTGATGCTGTCGGTCGAATGGCGCACCTCACCCACCAGCTGGCGCAAAGACTCCTGCATGCGCACCAGGCCCTGCATCAGACTGTCGGGGTAGTCGGTCGGCGGCACCGGATAAGCCAGATTGCCTTCGGCGATCTGGGCCAGGGCATCACGCGCATCGCCAGGGTCTCCCCCCAGCTCCTTGCCTACCGTCTTGCGCAGATAGAGCGTGAAGCCCGCGGCCACCACCACCGCCAGCAGGGCCAGGGACAGAGAGAACCAGACCAGGCGGCTGGCCTGGCGTTCGACCTGGGCCTGGGCTTCGTCCGACACCTTGCCGGCCTCCTCGATCTGCTTGAGCAATTCAGCGCGCAGATTGCGCCAGGCCGGCGTTTCGGCGCTGTTGAGGAACTTCACCGTCTCGGTGGACTGCTCCTTGACCAGGGCCAGCACCCGCTCCTGGGCCTGGGCATGCGCCGAACGCAAGGGCGGCAACTTGTCCAG
>CAUPRZ010000422.1:0-2562 GCA_963513855.1 uncultured Hylemonella sp. | reverse complement strand
GCAGCAGGGCGCAGTGCGCGTCGAACTCGCTGCGTGCGAAACGCTGGGCGATCTCGGCGATCTGCTCGGGCATCAGGGCACCCGAGAGGTCACGCGACATCTCGTAGAGCGCGCGCACGCGCTGCTCGCGCCGGCTCGCCACACGCGCCTGGAAGCGCAGGCCCGTGGTGAGCTGCGAGGTCAGCAGACCCACGGCCAGCATGACGGCAAAGGTCAGCAGGTACTGCACATCGCTGACGGCGAAGGACAGCTGCGGCGGCACAAAAAAGAAATCGAAGGATGCAACGTTGAGAAAGCTGACCATGACCGAAGGCCCCAGCCCGTAGCGCGCCGCCACCAGCAGCACGGCCAGCAGGAAAAGCATGGCGATGTTGGCCAGGTCGAACACGCTGTGCAGCGGCAGCGCCAGCAGGGTCACCGCAGCGCTGACCCCGGCGCTCATGGCGAAATGCGGCCAGGGCGCGCGCAGGCGCTGCAGCCAGGCCGAGCTGACAGCCTCCTCCGCCACAGCACGCGCCACGGCGCGCTCGCCGCGAGCGACCTGGATCACGTCCATATCCGAGGCCAGCTGCCCCAGCCGGTCGGCAAAAGGCTGGCGCCAGGGGCGCCAGACCGGCACCGGCGCACGCCCTACGACCAGCTTGGACAGGTTGTGCTTGCGTGCGTAGTCGATCACCGCGACAGCCGCGTCGGAGCCGGAGAGCGTCTCGGTCTCGGCGCCCAGTTCCTGCGCCAGCTTGAGGCAGCGCAGCACCTGCTGGCGCCGCGCCTCGCTCAGGCGCTGCAAGCCGGGGGTCTCGACATAGACCGCGTGCCAGGGCACCTCAAGCTGGGCGGCAAGACGCGCCGCGTTGCGCACCAGGCGCTCGCCGCCCTCGCCCGGCCCGATGCAGACCAGCAGGGTCTCGCGCGTCTGCCAGACCGGGCGCACCGACTGGTCGCGCCGGTACTCCAGCATCTGCTTGTCCACACGGTCGGCGGTGCGGCGCAGGGCCAGCTCACGCAGGGCGATGAGGTTGCCCTTGCGAAAGAAGTTCTGCACCGCGTTCTGCGCCTGCTGGGCCAGGTAGACCTTGCCCTCGCGCAGGCGCAGCAGCAGCTCGTCGGGCGGCAGGTCCACCAGCACCACCTCGTCGGCGCGGTCGAACACGCGGTCGGGCACGGTCTCCCAGACGCGTATGCCGGTGATACCAGCCACCACCTCACTCAGGGTTTCGAGGTGCTGCACATTGACCGTGCTGTAGACGTCGATGCCGGCCGCCAGCAACTCCTCCACGTCCTGCCAGCGCTTGGGATGGCGTGAACCGGCGACATTGGAATGCGCCAGTTCATCGATCAGGATCAGGGCCGGCTTGCGCGCCAGCGCGGCATCGATGTCGAATTCCGGCAGGGTCTTGTCGCGGTAGGGCAGCTGGCGCAGGGGCAGGCGTTCCAGGCCCTGCAACTGCGCCTCGGTTTCCTTGCGGCCATGGGTCTCGACCACGCCGATCGCCACGTCCACACCCTGCTGGTGCTGCTGCCGGGCCGCCGTGAGCATGGCGTAGGTCTTGCCCACGCCGGCCGAGGCACCGAAGAAGATCTTGAGCTTGCCGCGCGCGGCTCGGGCTTCGCCCGCCTTGATGCGGTCGAGCAGTTCGTCGGGATCGGGACGGATGTCACTCATGATGTCTTAGGCACAGGATAGCCGCATTCGGCCTTCTCGATCGTGCCGGTCAGGCACTGCCAGACGTCCCCGGTTCGGTTCAAGCCATGCAGCTCTTCTCGCCAGGCCGGTTCGGCAAAACGCTCGGCCACCCCGGCCAGCAACTGCAGGTGCTGCTCCTGGGCACGCTCGGGCACCAGCAGTACAAAGACGTCGCTCACGGGCCGGTCGTCGGGCGCATCAAAGGCCAGTGGTGGCACCAGGCGCAGGTAGGCCGCGTGCGGCTCGCGCAGGCCCTTGATACGCGCATGCGGCAAGGCCACGCCCTGGCCCAGCGCGGTGGAGGCGAGCTGCTCTCGCTCCCACAGCGCATCGGCCACGGTGTCGGCCCGCAGCCCGTGCGCGGTGGCCAGCAGCAGCGCCGCCTCGCCTAGAACCTGGCGCACCGAAGCGGCCTGCAGGTCCAGCCGCACGCAGGCCGGTGTCAGGATGGCAGCAAGACGGTCCATGGCGCTCAGGGCCGCAGGGCATCCAGTGCCAGGTTGAGCTTGAGCACATGCACACGCGGCTCGCCGAAGAGGCCCCACTGGCGGCCCTCGGTGTGCTGCGCGACGAGCTGTTGCACCTGGGTGGCCGGCAACTGGCGTGCGCGGGCCACGCGCTCCAGCTGGTAGGCCGCCGCCTCGGGGCTGATGTGCGGGTCCAGGCCGCTGGCCGAGGCCATGACAAGGTCGGCCGGCACGGGCAGCGTGTTGCCGGGGTCGGCGGCCTTGAGCGCCTCGGCGCGCGCCTTGACGGCATCGGCCAGGGCCAGGTTCAACGGGCCCTGGTTGGAGCCCGAGGACGCGGAGGCGTTGTAGGGCTGGGGCCCGGTGGCCGAGGGACGGCCCCAGAAGTATTTCGGCGAGGTGAAGTTCTGG
>CAUPRZ010000421.1:0-2591 GCA_963513855.1 uncultured Hylemonella sp. | reverse complement strand
TGGCCGGGGTGGACGAAGCCGGGCGCGGTCCGCTGGCCGGTCCCGTCGTGGCCGCAGCGGTGATCCTGGACGACCTGAACCCCATCGTGGGCCTGGCCGATTCCAAGAAGCTCACCGCCCTGCGGCGCGAGAAGCTTTACGACGAAATCCGCGCCAAGGCCCTGTGCTGCTCCATCGCCGAGGCCAGCGTGGAGGAGATCGACAGGCTCAACATCCTGCAGGCTACGATGTTGGCCATGCGCCGTGCTGTCGAAGGTCTGCGTCTCAAGCCGGCCAAGGTGCTGGTCGACGGCAACCGCCTGCCGGTGCTCGACGTGCTGGCCGAGGCCATTGTCAAGGGCGATGCCAAGGTACCCGCTATCTCGGCAGCTTCCATCCTGGCCAAAGTGCACCGCGACCGCTGGTGCGCCGAGTACGACCGCGAATTTCCCCAATACGGTTTTGCGGGCCACAAGGGTTACGGCACGGCCGAGCATCTGGCGGCGCTGCGTGCACACGGTGCCTGCCCTCAGCACCGCAAGACCTTTGCACCGGTGACCGAGGTCTTGCGATGACAGCGCCCCAGCTCATCACGTCCAGAGATAACCCGTTGCTCAAGGAGCTGCGCAAGCTCAGCCAGGACAGCACGGCCTATCGCAAGATGGGCCGCTTTTGGATCGAAGGGGATCATCTGGCGCGTGCGGCTTTGCAACGTGGTGTACAGCCGGCTGTGGCCGTGCTGGCCGAATCGGCCTGGCCGACGCTGGGCGGGGAATTCGGCGCTGTGGCCCAGAAAACGGTGCTGCTGCCGGATGAGCTCTTTGACGGCATCAGCGGCCTGGAGTCGCCGGCCCGGCTGGGCCTGGTGCTCGATCTGCCGGTCGAAGACACGGTACGGGCCGGGCAGGCCGCCGTCATTCTCGACCGAGTGCAGGACGCCGGCAACGTAGGCTCCATTCTGCGCAGCGCGGCCGCCTTCGGTTTCCCCCAGGTGATTGCGCTTAAAGGCACGGCCGCGCTCTGGTCCCCCAAAGTATTGCGTGCTGGCATGGGGGCGCACTTCGGCTTGCATCTGGTGGAGGGGGCTGCGCCCGAAATGCTGGATAGCCTGGGCCTGCCACTGCTCGTGACCAGCTCGCACCAGGGGGAACTGGTGCACCGTCAAGCGCTGCCCTGGCCCTGTGCCTGGGTGCTGGGCCATGAAGGGCAGGGTGTCGGGCCTGAGCTCATGGCACGTGCCACCTTGTCGGTGCGCATAACCCAGCCAGGGGGTGAAGAGTCGCTGAACGTGGCAGCAGCAGCAGCTATCTGTCTGCACGCCAGCGCCGCGGCCTTGTGAGCTTGGTTTTCAGGCGGCTTGTGCCCCTGGAATCCGGCTTGGTGGCAAGGGGAGCGCCCTCCCATCAGCTATAATCTCCGACTGTTCAGAAATCCAGCCGCCCCAGCGCATTTCCGGTCGAACAACCCCTCTTCAAAGCAGCAGCCAGGACCCGTTCCTGTGAATGCGTGGGCGCGCCCGTAACCAACGGAGTACCCAGTGCTTTTGTCTCTCCAGGGAACCAACCCTCACGCCATCCTGGCGCTCGCAGACGGCACGGTCTTTCTCGGCAATTCCATCGGTGCCCCCGGCACCACGGTCGGCGAAGTGGTGTTCAACACCGCCATCACCGGCTACCAGGAAATCCTCACTGATCCGAGCTACTGCCGGCAGATCGTGACCCTCACGTATCCGCACATCGGCAACTACGGCATCAACTCCGAGGACGTCGAAGCCGAGAAGATCCATGCCGCAGGCTTGATCATCAAAGACCTGCCCCTGCTGGCTTCCAACTTCCGCAGCACCGAGACGCTCTCGCAGTACCTCGTGCGCGAAAAGACCGTGGCCATCGCCAACCTCGACACCCGCAAGCTCACCCGCCTGCTGCGCAGCAAGGGCGCGCAGAACGGTGCCATCGTCGCGCTCAAGGCCGGTGAGGCCGTGAGCCAGGCCCGTATCGACGAAGCGCTGGCTGCTGCCAAGGCCGCGCCCAGCATGAAGGGCCTGGACCTGGCCCAGGTCGTGACGACCGCCAAGTCCTACCCCTGGGACCAGACTGAATGGGTTCTGGGCACGGGCTACGGCAAGCAGACCGCCCCGCGTTTCCACGTCGTGGCCTACGACTACGGCGTCAAGAAAAACATCCTGCGCATGCTGGCTCAGCGTGGCTGCAAACTGACTGTGGTGCCGGCCAAGACGCCGGCCAAGGATGTACTGGCCCTCAAGCCCGACGGTGTGTTCCTCTCCAATGGCCCCGGTGACCCGGAGCCCTGCGACTACGCGATCACCGCCACGCGCGACATCATCGAAGCCGGCATCCCGACCTTCGGCATCTGCCTGGGTCACCAGATCATGGCCCTGGCCTCGGGTGCCAAGACCTTCAAGATGCAGAACAGCCACCACGGTGCCAACCACCCGGTGAAAGACTTGGACAACGGCCGTGTGAGCATCACCAGCCAGAACCACGGTTTTGCGGTGGAAATGGAATCGTTGCCCGCCAATCTGCGTGCCACGCACATCAGCCTGTTCGACGGCACGCTGCAGGGCCTGGCCCGCACCGACAAGCCGGCCTTCT
>CAUPRZ010000420.1:0-2595 GCA_963513855.1 uncultured Hylemonella sp. | reverse complement strand
AGCGGTCCTTGAAGAACTTTTCGGCATCGTGGCCCGGGCCGTAGTCGCTGACCTGGGTCACAACCTTCTTGATGCCGCCCTTGTCAACAGCCCAGTCAGCCATGGCGACCGAGGACTGTGCCAGCGTGAAGCTGGTGCGCACGATGTAGGGCGAAGCCTGGGTGATGCTGGACGTACCGGCAGCCATCACCAGCATGGGGGTCTTGGACTGGGTGGCGATGGGCGCGGTGGCAAAAGCCGAGGGCGTGATGCCGAAGCCGGCCAGCACATTGACCTTGTCGTTCACGACCAGTTCCTGGGCCAGACGCTTGGTCACGTCAGGCACGCTGGTGTCGTCCTTGATGATGAGCTGAACCTTCTTGCCGCCGACGGTGTCGCCGTTCTGGGCCATGTAGAGCTTGGCCGCGGCCTCGATCTGGCGGCCGGTGGAGGCCTGCTGCCCGGTCATCGGCAGGATCAGGCCGATCTTGAAGGTGTTGTCCTGGGCCAGCACGGCCGTGGATGACAGCGCAACCAGCGCCAGCGCGGATGCGCCCAAAAACACTCGCTTTTTCATGAAAGGCTCCTAGATAGGTGTTATCACTCCACGCACCCGTTACGACAGTGCGCAGGAGCGACCCTGCTCACGTACGTGAAGGTGCGTAACTTTCGCCCCAAACCATAGCACGCGCAAGTCCAATTCCGGACTGATAGATATAGCAATTTGAAATATCTCGGGCCCACGGATAAAAAATAAACCCGGTCAGGACAGGCCGGACCGGGTGGCAGCAGGGGCGTTGACTGAGGCTGTCAGTAACGCAGCCGGCCCTCATGGTCCATCACGGCGATGTCCACAAAACGGCTGCCCACATTGCCCTTGGAGAAATCGATGCGATAACCATCAAAGTCGATCTCCCCCATGGCCTGCAGGCTCTTGGCCAGGGCTGCCGGGCTGATCTCGCCGCGGATGCGTTTCAAGCCTTCGCCCAGGATGCGCGCCGAAAGATAGCCCTCCATATGAAAGGCTGCGTAGCTCTTGACGTCCGGGAAGGCCGTTTGCATGGCCAGCTGGAATTCACGCACCAGGGTCTTGGTCCGGCCGTTCGGATTCGGATAGATCTGGGAAATGCCGACACCGCGCGCGAGTTCGGGCGTCGCCACCCTGGCCAGCATGCCGGGCGCTGTATCGGCCAGGATGAAGATGGATTGCGTGACGCCGGCCTTGCGCAGGGCTGCCACACCGCCCGCGGCAAAGGGCGGCGCACCGATCACGACCACCCCCTGGGGGTTGTACTTGAAGACTTCCTCGGCCGCCTTGGCCTGATCTTCGGGCTTGAAGACGGACTGGAAGCCTTTGATCTCCATGCCCGTGAGGCGGGCCGCCTCGTCGGCCACCACCTTGACCCCGCCCGTTCCCATCGGGATGTCCTGATGCAAGACGCCCAGCTTGACGATGCCCAGGGTGCGGGCGTGGTTCACGATCTTCTCGATCTGCTGCTTGTCACCGGCCCGCACATGGAAGAGGCGCGGGTGCCCGGGACTGCGGAAGGGCTCCGCGCCCGGCACCGCGTTCATCATGACCACGTCGTGCTTGTCGAGCAGCTTGTCGGCAAACATGCGCTGCAGCGAAGCTGAACCGACCGGCGAGATCAGCGCCACGGGTTTGCGCTGCATGGCCTGCTCGAAGGCCGCGACAAAACCGTCGGGTTTGTAGGTGTCGTCGAGTTCGAAGAAAACCACCTTGCGCCCGTTGATGCCACCCGCCTTGTTCAGCTGGGCAAAGTAAGCCTTGGCGCCCTGGTTGAGCTGGGGGGCATCGGGTGCCGGCAGGCCCGTGAAAGGCCCGACCTGTCCGACCACGATGTCCTGCGCCTGGGCTGCCGCTGGCCACCCCCAGCTGCCAGCCAGGCCCAGCAGCAACAGCGCACAGCGTCGGGAAATCATGTCCATGGCTTTCATTCTTGTCTTCCTTTTCAATACGGAACTCGCCTCAGACGATACGGTATTTACCCGTACCAGGGGAATCTCCAAGCGCAATTCGTGTGAATTTTCTGACACCTGCCGCGCCTGAGCCCAGGCAAGTGACTGATAATCCGCACCCTGAATGTGCATCGCACATTTTCACACACCGAGCCCACACGAGGAGAAATTCTGATGAGTGCACGCACCACCCCTCCGTTCCGCGCCGACCACGTCGGCAGCTTTCTGCGCCCCAAATACCTGCTGGAAGCCCGTGAACAGAAGGCCAAGGGCGAGATCACGGCCGAGCAGTTGCGCAAGGTCGAGGACAAGGCCATCACCGAGATCGTGAAGTTCCAGGAGGACGTGGGCCTGCAGAGCATCACCGACGGCGAATTCCGCCGCACCTACTTCCACATCGACTTCCTGGAGCAGATCGGCGGCGTCAAGACCGACATTCCGGTCACCATCGTCAAGCCTGATGGCACCAAGGAACTGGCGCCACCCGTGATGCGCGTGATCGACAAGGTGCGCCACGTCAAGGACATCCAGCTCGCCGACTTCCAGTACCTCAAGAGCCAGATCGCCCCGGGCCGCGGCAGCGTGGCCAAGGTGACCATCCCCTCGCCCACCATGCTGCACTTCCGCGGCGGCCGT
>CAUPRZ010000419.1:0-2603 GCA_963513855.1 uncultured Hylemonella sp. | reverse complement strand
GACGTCGACGCCGCCGCCATCCTGTTGGAACAACAGACACGCGATCGCGAACTCAACGAACAGCTGGACGTGGTGCGTCAGCAGGCCCACGCCCAAGGTTATGCCGAAGGCTTTGAGCAGGGCCGGGCCCAGACCCTGGTGGGCGCGCAAAAACAGATCAGCGACTACATCGCCGGCCAGGGGCGCGAGACTGCGCAGCAGTTCGGCACCCTTGTCACCTCGGCCGGTGAACAACTGGAGGCCGCCGAGCAGATGGCCGGCCAGGCCGTGCTGGAGCTGGCCTGCGAACTGGCGCGCCAGGTGCTGCGCCACGAGATTTCGAGTAACCCCAACGCCCTGCTGCCTGTGATCCGCGAGGCCTTGAGCCAGCTCTTTTCCGACAGCAAGGCCGTGCAGATCCGCCTGCACCCGCAGGACCTGGAAGTGCTGCAGGACGTGTTGCAGGAGGAGTACCCCAACCTGCCGCTGACGCTGCAGCCCGATGCCACGCTCACGCGTGGCGGCTGTCTGGTCGAGTCGGCGGGCACCGTGATCGACGGTCGGCTGGAGAAACGCTGGGCGCGTGCCATCGGTCGTCTGGGCCAGAACCTGAACTGGGAGGAGGGCGGCGATGAGCAGTCCTGAGCCCGGCGCCCGCTGGCGCCAGTTCCTCGACACTGCGCGGCAGCAGGCCGGCGTGTCGCAGAGCACGCTGGAAGCCGGCGGCACGCTGACCCGCCTGACCGGTCTGGTGCTGGAGGCGGTGGGCATCCGTGTGCCTGTGGGTTCGCAGTGCCTGATCAGCCAGGGCGCGCAGTCGCCGGTGCTGGCCGAAGTGGTCGGTTTTTCCGGCGATCGTGCCTACCTCATGCCCGCGGGTGATGTGCAGGGCCTGTCCAGTGGGGCCAGTGTGGTGCCCACCGCGCCTTATGTGGCCACACCGCGGCTGGGCGATGCCCAGCAGTTGCAGACCACGTCTTACGCCCAGGGCCAGCTGCGCCTGCCGCTGGGCGCGGGCCTGCTGGGTCGGGTGGTCGATGCCCATGGTGAACCCATGGACCGCCGTGGTCCGCTGATCAATGTGGTCTCGCGCCCGCTCGACCGTACCCCCATCAATGCCATGGACCGGGCGCCGGTGCGTGAGGCGCTGGACACCGGCGTGCGTTCCATCAACGCCCTGCTGAGTGTGGGCCGTGGTCAGCGTCTGGGCCTGTTCGCCGGCGCCGGCGTGGGCAAGAGCGTGCTGCTGGGCATGATGGCGCGTTACACCCAGGCCGACGTCATTGTCGTGGGCCTGATCGGCGAACGGGGCCGTGAAGTCAAAGAATTCATCGAAGACATCCTCGGCGAGGAGGGGCGCCAACGCTCCGTCGTGGTGGCCTCGCCCGCGGACTCACCGCCGCTGCTGCGCATGCAGGCCGCGAGTTACGCCACCGGCATCGCCGAACATTTTCGCGACCAGGGTCAGCATGTGTTGCTGCTCATGGATTCGCTCACGCGTTACGCCATGGCCCAGCGCGAGATTGCGCTGGCCGTGGGCGAGCCACCCGCCACCAAGGGTTATCCGCCGTCCTGTTTTTCCAAGCTGCCGCATCTGGTCGAGCGCAGCGGCAATGGCCTGAACGGCGTGGGTTCGATCACCGCTTTCTACACCGTGCTGGCCGAAGGCGATGACCAGCAGGACCCGATTGCCGATGCAGCGCGTGCCATCCTGGACGGCCACATCGTGCTCACGCGTGCCCTGGCCGAAGCCGGCCACTACCCGGCCATCGACATTGCGCAATCGGCTTCGCGTGTGATGCACAACGTGGTGAGCCGCGAGCATTTCGAGCTGGCGCGCCAGTTCCGCGCCATCGCCTCGCGTTACGAGCGCGGGCGCGACCTGGTGCAGATCGGTGCCTATGCACACGGCTCCGATCCGGCGCTGGACGAGGCCATCCGCCTGCATGAGGCTATGGACGACTTCCTGCGCCAGGACATGTACACCGGCGCGAGCTTTGCCGACAGCCTGCAGGGCATGGGCGCGGCCATCCAGCGCGAGGAGGCGTTTCCGTGAAGCCATACGCTGATATCTGCCGGAGGTCGCCATGTCGGTGCTGAAGAGTCTGGCGCTGGCGATCGAGGTGGCCACGCGCGCGCGCGACCAGGCCGACCAGGCCTGGCAGCAGGCGCGGCGTGCCGTGTTGCACGCGCAGGGCCAGCTGGACCAGCTGGAAATCTACGCCGCCGACACCGAGGCTCGCTGGGCGACGGCCGCGGCCGTCACGGTCAGCGCCGAACTCATGCAGCACCAGCAGCACTTCATGCACCGCCTGCGCCACGCCATCGGCCTGCAGAGCGGGGTGATGAGCGACCTGCAGCGTCAGGCCGAGACTACACGCTTGCAGCGCGTGCAGCAGGAGGTACGGCTCAAGGCCCTGCAGCAGTTGCTGGAGAAGAAGTTGGCCGAGCGTGCACGGCAGACGGCACGACGCGAACAGAAGCAGATGGATGAGCTGGCGGTCCTGGCCTACGCCCGCAATGGTGGTGCAGCAGGCCGCCGGATGACAGGAGATCTTTCATGAGCATCGAACACCATGTGAGCACGGGTGCCACCAAGGCCACCCAGAGCGCGGCGGGCCATG
>CAUPRZ010000418.1:0-2606 GCA_963513855.1 uncultured Hylemonella sp. | reverse complement strand
GGCCTCGCTGAGCAGGCCTACGTCCTGGCCTGCCAGCGCCGGTGCCAGCAGGGGCTTGGCGTCAAATCCACCGGGCCCGTGATCACCTTTTTTGTGCACTTCACGCGGCAGTTCCTGGATGTCCAGGGCCTGCAGCGACGTAGCCAGGGGCTGCAGTTCGCCTACGCGTTTCAGATAAGCGCGTGCGCTTTTGGCGTTCTCACAGATCCAGTGCGGCAGCCGGGCTGCGATCGTCAACGTGCCCATGGGCAGCACCTGGTCCAGCGGCGTTTGGACGTCGCAGCCGAAGTCCAGCGGCGCTGGCACCAGATAAAGCTTGACGAGTTTGTTGGCCCCCACGCTTGCCACTGCGTGTGCTGCGCTGCCCCCCAAGGGTGCCTGCGCGCCTTGGGACGGCCCGGCGGCGCTTAAGGTGCTCATGCTTGCAGCAGGGATAGGCCGGCGGCACGCAACATGCGCGCCGTGCGGATCAGCGGCAGGCCGACGAGGGCAGTGGGATCGTCGCTTTCAATGGTTTCCAGCAGGGCGATGCCCAGGCCTTCGCTTTTGGCGCTGCCGGCGCAGTCATAGGGAGTTTCGGCGCGCAGATAGGTCTCGATCTCGGCATCGCTGAGTTCGCGAAAGCGCACGCGTACCGGTGCCAGATCCAGTTGCTCAAAGCCGGTGTCGATGCAGACCACGGCCACCGCGGTCTGGAAAATCACGGTACGCCCGCGCATGCGGCGCAGCTGCTCAACGGCACGTTCGTGGGTTCCGGGCTTGCCCAGAGGCTCGCCCCCCAGATCGGCCACCTGGTCCGAGCCGATCACGAGGGCCGAGGGATGGCGCTGGGCCACGGCACGGGCCTTGGCCAGGGCGAGGCGGCGGGCCAGCTCGGGCGGGCGTTCGCCAGCCTGGGGGGTTTCGTCGACGTCGGGCGCGACCACCTCGAAGGGCAGGCGCAGGCGTTGCAGCAGCTCGCGCCGGTAGGCGGAGGTGGAACCGAGGATCAGGGTGCGGGAGCTCATGCCGGGATTCTCTTACACTGCCGGCATGTCTTCCGAGTTTGATCCGCGTCGTTTGAATGTCCAGGCCTTTGCCCAGGCCGGTACCACCCTGTCCGCCACTGATTTGCTATCAAAACATGAGCGATTACTGGCTGAAACAGAAGGGCTGGGGGCGGACCGTGAGATCCGCTGGCTGGCCCGGGGCGAGCAGCAGATCGACGCCAGTGGCCACGCCCGGATCTGGCTGCACCTGGAGGCGGGGGTCAGCTTGCCCCTGACCTGCCAGCGTTGCCTGGGGCCGGCCGATATCGAGGTGTCGGTGGTGCGGGACTTCCGTTTTGTGGAGACCGAGGAACAGGCCGAGGCCGAGGATGAGGAGGCCGAGGAGGATGTCCTGGTCCTGAGCCGGGATTTCGACCTGCTGGCCCTGGTCGAGGATGAGCTGCTCATGGCCTTGCCCCTGGTGCCGCGGCATGCGGTCTGCCCGGGTGATGTGAAACTGGCGGTCCAGGATGCCGATTTCGAGGCCGCCAGTGCCGCCAAACCCAATCCCTTCGCGGCTTTGGCTGGGCTCAAGGGCGGCAAGGCAGGCTGAGTTCAGCCCCTCTCTGGCCGAAACTGGCGTGAAATCAATCAGTTAGGCTATAATTCGTGGTTTCGCGCAGCCCCAACCTGCGTTGATTTGTCCAACCAACCTTCCGCATTGCGCCTTGGCGCGGTGGGATTACCAGGAGCCAAACATGGCCGTTCAGCAAAACAAGAAGTCGCCCTCCAAGCGCGGCATGCACCGTTCGCACAACGCCCTGGGCGTGCCCGGCATCGCCGTTGAGCCGACCACGGGTGAGACCCACCTGCGCCACCACATCAGCCCCAACGGCTTCTACCGTGGCCGCAAGGTGCTGAAGACCAAATCCGAAGCCTGATTTCCCCAGGTTTTGCCGGGCCCGACGCTACAACGCAGGTAGCTCGGGCCTTTGTCTTGATGACGACCGTCTTTTCCGGTTCCAACCGCGCCTGATCGCGCTGCCAACCCATGATCACGATTGCTGTGGACTGCATGGGGGGCGATCACGGCCCCCGCGTCACGCTGGCGGCGTGCCGCCACTTCCTTGCGCGCCATCCCGAAGCGGAATTGCTGCTGGTCGGCCTGCCCGATCAACTGGGCGTTCTGAGCCATGCCCGGGCCCGGGTGGTGGCCGCTTCCGAGGTGGTGGACATGGACGACCCCATCGAGGTGGCCCTGCGTCGCAAGAAGGACTCTTCTATGCGGGTGGCCATCGAGCAGGTCAAGGCTGGTACGGCCCAGGCCGCGGTCTCGGCTGGCAACACCGGTGCCCTGATGGCCATCGCCCGTTATGTGCTCAAGACCATGGACGGCATCGACCGCCCGGCCATCGCCACCCAACTGCCCAATGCCACCGGGGGCTCCACTACGGTGCTGGATCTGGGTGCCAATGTGGATTGCACGGCGGAGCACTTGCTCCAGTTCGCCGTCATGGGCTCGGCCCTGGTGTCGGCCCTGAAGGATGTGCCCAATCCTACGGTCGGCCTGCTGAATATCGGCGAAGAAGTTATCAAAGGCAGCGAAGTCATCAAAAAAGCGGGTGAATTGCTGCGTTC
>CAUPRZ010000417.1:0-2607 GCA_963513855.1 uncultured Hylemonella sp. | reverse complement strand
GGACTGGCTGCGCCAGGCCTTGAAGAAGCAGTCCACCCTGGTCGAGAAGAACATCGACGCCCTGGCCCATCTGCTGCAGCTCAACCAGGCCGAGCGGGCGCTGCTGCTCTACGGCACCTTGACGCGTTACCAGCGGGAATTGCGCAGCCTGCTGGTGGAGTTCAAGGTCAACAACGCGGCCGAAGCCTATGCGGTCATAGCCGAGGTGGCTGGCGTCAAGGCCGAAGAGGTCAGCGAAGCGCTGCGCACGGGCTCAAGGCTGGAACGCATTGGCCTGGTCGACAACCTGATCTCCGAACACAACATCACCGACCTGGCCGATCTCATGAAGGTCAGCGAGAAGCTGCCGCCTGTGCTCATGCGCGAGTACCGCGACCAGGCCGAACTCATGGCGGTCTTCACGCGCCCGGCCAGCAAAAGCGGCCTGGCGCTGGAGGATTTTGCCTTTGTCGCCGAAGAGGCGCAGCTGCTCAGTACTCTGTTGCAGAACGCGGTGGCGCGGCGCGAAGTGGGCGTCAACGTGCTGCTTTACGGCCCGCCCGGCACGGGCAAGACCGAGCTGGCCAAGGTGGCAGGGCAGGCCGCGGGGCTGGAGCTGTTCGAGGTGGAGTACGCGGACCGCGACGGCAACTCCCTGAGCGGACGCGAGCGTTACCGTTCCCTGCAGATCGCGCAGGTCTTCCTGAAAGGCAGCGCGCAATCGGCCCTGCTGTTCGACGAGGTGGAGGATGTGTTCCCGCCCATCTCCAGCGAGGCGGCCCAGCTGCTGGTGCGCGCCGAGAAGATGGGGGCGCCGGCTTCCAGCAGCGTGAGTGGCAAGGCCTGGGTCAACCAGATCCTGGAGTCGAATGCCGTGCCCACGGTCTGGATCACCAACCGCATCGAGCAGATCGACCCGGCTTTCCGGCGCCGTTTTGCCTATCACCTGGAGCTCAAGTCCCCCCCACCGGGCGCGCGTGAACAGCTGGTGCGCCGGGCCCTGCAGGGCGTGGACGTGTCGGCTTCTTTTGTGGAGCGGCTGGTGGCACGCAAGGGCCTGACGCCGGCACAGATCCATACCGCTGTGCGGTTTGCCGCCCTGATCGGGCCGGGTGCCGAAGCACAGGCGCAGCAGGGGCTGGAAACCCTGATCGAACGCCAGTTGCGCAATGCCGATCAGGCCCTGGGCGGGCGGCGCGAGTTCGCCTCCCCGCGCCCTTCAGTCACGCACTACGACCTGGGTTTGCTCAACGTGGAAAGCCGCTTTGAGTTGCCGCGCATGGTGCAGGCCTTGCAGGCACGGGGACACGGCAGCCTGTGTTTTTATGGCCCGCCGGGCAGCGGCAAGACCGCGCTGGCCGAGTACCTGGCCGAACAGATGGGGCGTCCGCTGCTGATCCGCCAGGCCAGTGACCTGGTCAGCAAGTTCATCGGCGAGACCGAGCAGAACATGGCCGGCATGTTTGCCGAAGCCGAGGCGGAAAACGCCGTGCTGCTGCTGGACGAGGCCGACAGCTTTCTGCAGGACCGCCGCGGTGCCCAGCGCACCTATGAAGTGACCGAGGTGAACGAGATGTTGCAGGGCATGGAGCGGCATCAGGGCGTGTTCATCTGCACCACCAACCTCATGGACCGCATAGACCAGGCGGCGCTGCGCCGTTTCACCTTCAAGATCCGTTTCATGCCATTGAGCGCGGCCCAGCGCCGGGCCATGTTTGTGGCCGAGGTCCTGGAGGGGGTGGCCGAACGCCTGGAACCCGGCGTGCAAAAACGACTGGACCTGATGGAGCAACTCTGTCTGGGCGATTTTGCTGCGGTGCAGCAGCAAGCTCAAATTCTGGGGACGGGTTTCAGTGCCGAGGAGTTTCTGGAACAGCTGGAAGCCGAGCACCGCATCAAGCCCGAGGTGCGTGAGCACCGGGGCCTGGGCTTCATGCAATAACCCTAAGTCCTTGAAGGCCTTGTCACATTCAGTGACCAGGGCGGGGGGGTCAGACCGCGGCTTTTGTATCCGCTTTGTCAACCGTGTGGGGGGGTGCCGCGTCATAGGTTAATGGCGGACGCCGGGATCACCGGCCGGGCTGGCAAGTGCCAGAACCGTAACGTTGGACCCGCCGCAGAGGACTTTATGACCATGCGCAAAGACATCATCAAAGTGCCGGAAAAGGGCACTTATAAGTGGCAGCTCTTCAAGCAGTGGACCGACGAGTTCCGCGACACCCAGGCAGACCACGTGGCCTACATTGCCCTGCACTTGGCCGGTGTGCTGGAACCCTGCCGCGCCAAGTTCGACAAGCTCATGCAGCACCACCGCCAGCAGCTGCGCGACAGCTCCAAGGTCCAGCGCCACAGCCGCGCCATCGAGCGCCTGCAGAACACCATGTCCGCAGCGGCCATGTCCTACGAGAGCAGCTTCCGCCGGCATTAAAGCGACACGCGGCCCCTGTCTCATCCACGGCGCCTTACGGGCGCCGTTTTAATTTCCTTCCGCCACCACTCGCAACACATCGGCACCATAAGCCTCCAGCTTCTTGGCCCCGATGCCGCTGATACCCTGCAGGTCTTCCAGGCTTTGCGGGCGTCGCCGCGCAATCTCGGCCAGCGTGGCGTCGTGGAAGATCACATCGG
>CAUPRZ010000416.1:0-2614 GCA_963513855.1 uncultured Hylemonella sp. | reverse complement strand
GTGTGCAGACCATCTACCTGGCCTTCGCCACCCTGGGCTTCAACACGGCGGTCTGGCTGGTGATGCGCAATGAAGAGTGGTTGACCGGCGGAACCTTCGGCATCAACAACATCGCGCGTCCGAACCTTGCCGGTTTCTCCCTGGAGGGGAACAAGGCTTATTACTACTTTGCGCTGGTGATGGTGGTCCTGCTGGCTGCCCTGCTGCGGAGTCTGCTGCGTTCCCCCTGGGGCAAGGCCTTCACGGCCCTGCGTGATAACCCGATCCGCGCCGAGAGCCTGGGCGTGGACATTCGCAGCTACACCCTGCTGAGCTTTGCCATCGGCGCGGCCTATGCCGGTGTTGCGGGCGGTCTGTTCGCCTCTCTGGTCCAGTTCATCGAACCCGCGCCCTTCACGGTGGGGGCGTCCATCATGATGTACCTCATGGTGGTGGTGGGCGGGGCGGGCTACTTCTTCGGCCCGGTGGTCGGGGCCGCCGTGGGGGTGCTGTTGCCCGAGTGGCTGCGTTTTGCCCAGGCCTGGTATCTGTTCGCCTTCGGTACCGCCGTGGTGCTGCTGATGATCGGGCTGCCCGACGGTCTGCTGAGCATTCCGGATCGCATCAAGGCGCGCCGTCAATCGCGTGAGGCCTCGGCCGCACGGGCCCGCAGTGCAGCCGCAGGCGGAGGTCAATCATGAGCACCCCCGTCCTCAAGGTCAGCGGTCTCAAGAAAGCCTATGGCGCCATCCAGGCCGTGGGCGGGGTGAGTTTTGAGGTTCAACCCGGCGAGATCTTTGGCGTCATCGGCCCCAATGGCTCGGGCAAGACCACCATGTTCAACAGCGTGCTGGGCCAGATCAGCCCGGACGCGGGCGCGATCGAACTCAAGGGCCAGTCCATCACCGGCCTGTCGCCGCTGGAGCTCAACCGCCGCGGCGTCGGCCGCACCTTCCAGACCCTGCAGGTCTTTGGCAAGATGACGGTGCGCGACAACCTGCTGGTGGCCGCGCAGGAACACCGGGGCAGCATGTTCAGCCGTCTCTTTGCGCCTGGTGACTCGGGGCTGGGAGATAAGGCCGATGAGCTGATCGACCTGTTCCGCATCCGTCACGTGGCCGATCAGCCAGCTGGCAGCCTGAGTTATGGCCAGCAGAAGCTGGTCGACATCGCCATGGCCTTCATGAGCGAGCCTGACCTGGTGCTGCTCGACGAGCCCTGCGCTGGTGTCAACCCCAGCCTCGTCGGTGGCATCTCGACCCTGCTCAAGGAACTCAACCGCACACGCAAGGGCTCTTTTGTGGTGATCGAGCACAACATGGATTTCGTGATGGACCTGTGCCACCGTGTCATGGTCATGGTCGAAGGCCAGGTCATGGCCATCGGCACGCCGGACGAGATCCGCGCCAACAAGCAGGTGCTCGACGCCTATCTGGGGAACTGAAGATGTCGCATCCCCACTGCATAGAGTTCCAGGACGTCGTGGCCGGCTACAAGGATTTCATGATCCTCAACCAGCTGTCCTTCCAGGCCCGGCGCGGGTCCATCACCCTGCTGCTCGGGCCCAACGGTGCGGGCAAGTCCACGGTGCTCAAGACCCTGTTCGGCCTTCTCAAGCCGCGCCAGGGTCGCATCCTGCTGGACGGCGAGGACATCACCGGCGCTGGCCCGAAGGACTTGCTCGCGCGTGGCATCGCCTTTGTGCCGCAGGGCCGTAACCTCTTTGGTCAGCTCACGGTGTTCCAGAACCTGGAGCTCGGTGGCATCACCCTGGGCACCAAGACCACACACGAGCGTATTCCCGAGGTGCTCGACCTATTTCCTCGCGTCAAGGAACGCCTGCACTCGCAGGCCTCGGCCCTGTCGGGTGGTGAGCAGAAGCAGCTGGAGATCGGGCGCGCCCTGCTACTGAGGCCCAAGGTGCTATTGATTGACGAGCCCTCGATCGGGCTTTCACCCATCGTGGTGCAGGATGTCTTCAAGTTGCTGCGTCGCCTGGTTGAGCAGGGCACCACGGTGCTGATGGTGGAGCAGAACGTGAAGAGTGCGCTCAAGGTGTCCGACGAAGCCATCGCACTGGAGTCGGGCCGCCTCGTGCTGCACAAGCCGGCGGCCGAGTTGCTGGCTGATCCGCACATCGAGCGTCTTTTTCTTGGCGGAGCCCATGCCACCAGCGTTGCCGGCACGGTGAGCTGATGTCCCTGGGGCTGCTCAGGCCTGGGGGCACCAGGCCGTGCGCGTGTAGCCTCAGTCGATCTTGATGTTTTTCTTGGCGATGATGTCGCTGTAAAGCGCCGTGTCGCTCTTGATGCGTTGGGCCAGTGCCGTGGCCGAGGCGTCACCTGCTTTCCAGCCCTGCTGGAACAGCTTCTGGGAGATGTCCTGCGACTGCAGGATCTTGCCGATCTCGACGCTCAGGCGGGCCTGGTGCGCGGCCGGCATCTGGGCCGGGGCCATGACGGCGTTCCAGACCTCGATATTGGTGCCCTTGGCGCCGATCTCCTGCATGGAGGGCAGATCCGGCAGCAGGGCGCTGCGCGTGGCTGAGGTCACGGCGATGGCCTGCAGCTTGCCCGACTGCACGAGCGGCATCACGGTCGAACCTGGCAGCAGCGTCATCTGCACCTGGTCGCCG
>CAUPRZ010000415.1:0-2614 GCA_963513855.1 uncultured Hylemonella sp. | reverse complement strand
GACGAAGGCTTGGTCCTCAACGGCGTCAAGAGCTTCTGCTCGGGCGCGGTCGGAGCTGATCAGTTGCTGGTCTCGGCCTATCTGGAATGCGGCCGTTTTATCGTGGCCGCCATCCCCGCCCAGCGTGAGGGCGTGTTGATCGAAGGCGACTGGAACGCCATCGGCCAGCGCCAGACCGACAGCGGCAATGTGGTCTTCACTGATGTACTCGTTGAGCCGCACGAGCTGTTGTTACCCGGCCCGGGCAGCAGCCCCTGGGCCACGCTGCGCTCCTGCCTGGCCCAGTCCATCCTCGTCAACATCTACCTCGGCATCGCCGAAGGCGCGGACCAGTCGGCACGTGAACACACGAAGCGTTGGCGCCGCCCCTGGGTCAGTTCGGGTGTGGAGCAGGCCACGCAAGACCCCTATCTGCTGCAGCACTTCGGCGAATTCTGGGTGCAACTGCAGGCCGCACGGGCCCTGGCCGACGAGGCTGCCCACAAGCTGGAGGCCGCCTGGCAGCGTGGCCCCGAACTCACGGCGGAAGAGCGTGGTGCCGCCTCAGTGGCCGTGGCCACGGCCAAGGTGCTGGCGCATCGCGCCAGCCTGGACATCAGCAGCAAGCTCTTTGATGTGGCGGGCACCTCGGCCCTGCACGCACCACTGGGCCTGGACCGTTACTGGCGCAACGCCCGTACGCACACCTTGCACGACCCGCTGGACTACAAGCTGCGTGACCTGGGCCAGTGGGCGCTGAACGAGACCTATCCTTCGCCCTCGTCCTACACCTGAGCGGGCAGGGCGGCTCAAGGATCATTTGGTCATAAGCAACCCACGATTTATTCGTTCCCAATCTGATTCAGCCTACGTACAGTCGTTTTCATTCCTGATGCACGAATGAAAACAACATGAGTCTCACCGCCACCCTGGATCGCCCGGCCTCAGCCCCGTCCCAGAACTTCGAGATCCGCCAACTGCCCGCTCCCCTGGGCGCCGAGGTGATCGGCCTGGACCTGGGCCAGCCGGTGTCCGACGCGGATTTCCGCCGTATTCACCGCGCCCACCTGGACCACCACGTGCTGGTCTTCCGCGACCAGCGCATCACGCCCGCGCAGCAGGTGGAATTCAGCCGTCGTTTCGGCCCGCTGCAGATCCATGTATTGAGCCAGTTTGCGCTGGCCGATCAGCCCGAGGTGCTGATCGTCTCCAACATCAAGGAAAACGGCCAACCCATCGGCCTGGGCGACGCGGGCCACTACTGGCACTCGGACCTCTCTTATGTGGACAAGCCCAGCCTGGGCTCATTCCTCCACGCGCAGGAATTGCCCTCGGAAGGCGGCGACACCCTGTTCGCCAACCAGCACGCGGCCTATGAGGCGCTGCCCGAAGGCCTGAAAAATCGCATCGCCAAGCTGCGTGCCGAGCACAGCTATCTAGCCAAGTACGAGGAGCTGCGCGCGCGCAACCCCTGGCGGCCCAAGCTCACGCAAGAGCAGATCGCCAAGGTCCAGCCCAAGGTGCACCCCATCGTGCGCACGCATCCCGAGACCGGGCGCAAGGCGCTGTTCATCAGCGAGCATTTCACGACCCGCATCGTCGATCTGCCCGAGGATGACAGCCGCGCGCTGCTGGACGAACTGTTCGCGCACAGCGTGCGCCCCGAGTTCGTCTTCCGCCAGGTCTGGTTGCCGCACGACATGGTGTTCTGGGACAACCGTTCCGTCATGCACCTGGCCGCAGGCACACCCGACGAGCTGCGCCGCAAGCTTTACCGCACCACGATCGAAGGCGACGTGCCGTTCTGATTTTTTCCTCTCTTCCATGAAAGACATGATGAAAGTTCTGTTCCGAAAAACCATTTCCGCGCTGGCCGGCCTCGGCCTGCTGGCTGCCGGCTCCCTGGCCCAGGCCGAAGGCCGCATCAGCATCGCCCAGCAGTTCGGCATCGCCTACCTGATCCTCGACGTGGTGCAGGACCAGAAGCTGATCGAAAAACACGGCAAGGCCCAGGGCCTGGACATTCAGGTCGACTGGAACCAGATCTCGGGCGCCACCGCCATGAACGAGGCCCTGCTGGCCGGTTCGCTGGACGTGGTCTCGGCCGGCGTGCCACCCATGCTCACGCTGTGGGACCGCACCAGGGGCAAGCAGAACGTCAAGGCCGTGGCGGCCCTGGGCGCGCTGCCCAACTACCTGATCACGACCAACCCCAACATCAAGAAGCTGGCCGATTTCAGTGACAAGGATCGCATCGCGGTGCCGGCTGCCGGCACGGGTTTCCAGTCGCGCACGCTGCAGATTGAAACGGCCAAGCTCTTCGGCGTGGCCCAGGCCAAGAAGTACGACACCATCTCGGTCAGCCTGCCGCACCCCGACGCGACGGCAGCCCTGATCTCTGGCGGCACCGAAATCAACTCGCACTTCTCCAGCGCCCCCTTCTATTACCAGGCGCTGGCGGGCAATACCAAGGTGCACAAGGTGCTGAGCAGCTACGACATCCTGGGCGGCCCGGCCACCTTCAACGTGCTCTACACCACGCAGAAGTTCCACGACGAGAACCCCAAGACCTACAAGGCCTTCTACGCCGCGCTGCGCGAAGCGGCCGAGTTCATCCGCAAGGACAAGGCCAAGG
>CAUPRZ010000414.1:0-2619 GCA_963513855.1 uncultured Hylemonella sp. | reverse complement strand
GCCGGCACCTCCTGGTTCACGCTGGCCGCCCCCGCCAGCATGCCGGCCGCCCTGGTGGAAAAACTCAACAAGGATGTGCAGAAGGTGCTGGTCAGCCCCGAGGCACAAGCACGCTACAAGCAGCTGGGCATCGAGTACGAGGCCAACACACCGGCCCAGGCCCAGGCCTATTTCAAGAGCGAAACCGTCAAGTGGAACCGCGTGATCGAAGCGGCCAAGTTGCAATTGGATTGAGGAGACAACCATGCTGAACAAGATTTGCAAGTCCCTGCTGACTCTGGGCCTGGTGACTGGCGCCACTCTGGCCACCGCGCAGGACGCCTTCCCCAGCAAACCCGTGAAGATCGTCGTGCCCTACGCGGCCGGCGGCCCGGCGGATCTGCTGGCCCGTGGTGTGGCCGAAAAGCTGGGCCCGCGCCTGGGCCAGGCCGTGGTGGTGGAGAACAAACCGGGTGCCGGCGGCCACACGGGTGCCGAGCAGGTGGCCAAGGGCCCGGCCGACGGCTACACCCTGGTGCTGGCCACCATCGCGCACAACGGCGCGGTCAAGCTCTATCCCAATCTGCGTTACGACCCGCTGAAGGAACTCAAGCCCGTGGTCCTGTTGGCTGAGGCGCCCAGCATCCTCATCGTCAAGCAGGACCTGCCGGCCAAGTCCGTGCAGGAGCTGCTGACCCTGGCCCGAGCCCAGCCCGGCAAGCTGACCTACGGCTCGGCGGGCAATGGTTCGGCCATGCACATGGCGGCCGAGCTGTTCCGCTACATGAGCAAGGTGGACTATGTGCACGTGCCCTACCGTGGTGGCGCGCCGGCCATGGCCGACCTGCTGGGCGGCCAGATCGACATGCTGTTTGAGAGCCTGGGCACGGCCCACGCGCAACTCAAGAGCGGCAAGGTGCGCGCCCTGGCTGTCACCGGCATCGCACGCAGCCCCAGCCTGCCCGATGTGCCCACGGTGGCTGAAGCCGGTGTGCCCGGTTATGCCTCCGTGCCCTGGTACACGCTCTCGGTGGCCAGCGGCACGCCCGTGGCCATCGTCAACAAGCTCAACACCGAACTCAATGCCGTGCTCAAGGACAAAGACCTGGTGCAGCGCTGGGACGGTCTGGGCATCGTGGCTCTGGGCGGCACACCGGCCGATGCACAGAAGCGCAACGAGGTCGAGACCGTCAAGTGGAGCGCGGTCATCGACGCGGCAAAAATCAAACTCGACTGAACGCCCGGGCATGCAGAGAGAAGAACTGACGTACGACGTCGTGGTGGTCGGCGGCGGTGGCGCCGGCCTGGCTGCGGCGATCGAGGCGCGCGAGGCGGGTGCCAGCGTGTTGCTGCTGGAAAAGAACCCGGCACTGGGTGGCTCGACCGCCTGGTCCATCGGTTCGGTGACGTCCAGCGGCACACCGCACCAGAAGAAGCGCGGTATCGTCGACAAGCCGGCCGACCACTGGGCCGATATGCCGGGTTTTGCCGGGGACCTGGATGCGCGTGACAACGCGGAACTGCGTCGTATCCTCTGCGACGAGATCCCCGCCACCTTCCAGTGGCTGTTGGATTCCGGCGTGCGTTTCATGGGCCCCATGCCCGAGCCACCGCACCGCCAGCCGCGCATGCACAACGTGCTGCCCAACTCGCGTTCCTTCATCTATCACCTGGGTCGGCGCGCGCGCCGTGTGGGCGTGGACATCCGCACGGGCCTGCGTGTCACGGCCCTGCTGCAGGAAGACGGACGCGTGAGCGGCGTGGATGCCGAGGGCGAGGGGGGGCTGCTGCGCGCGCGTGGGCGAGGCGGTGTCATCCTGGCCGCGGGTGACTTCACCAATGGGCCCGAGTTCAAGGCGCGTTTCATGGGCCCGCAGGAGGCCAAGGTGGAAGGCGTGAACCTCACGGCGACAGGCGACGGCCAGCGGCTGGGGGAAAGCCTGGGCGCAACCATCGTCAACGGCGACCTGGCCCTGGGCCCGGAGATCCGTTTCATCGCACCGGCGCAGGAGAACTTTGTGCGCCGCCTGCCGCCCTGGCGCTGGTTGGCGGTGACGATGCAGTGGTCGCTGGACCACCTGCCTCAAGCCCTGCTGCGGCCTTTCATGATGAAGTTCCTGACCACGGCACTGGCGCCTTCGACCACGCTCTTCGAGCAGGGGGCCATCCTGGTGAATACGCGTGGTGACCGTTTTGGCAACGAGCAGGACCAACCCGCCTGGCGCCTGCCCGATCAGCCGGGCAAGCAGGCTTACATCGTGATCGACGCGGCGCTGGCCGCACAGTTCTCCGCCTGGCCGCATTACGTGTCCACGGCCCCGGGCATCGCCTACGCCTACATCCCCGACTACCGGGACAACCGGCCCGATGTCTATGCCGAGGCGCCCACCCTGGCCGAGCTGGCACGCCAGCTGGACATGGACCCCGTGGCCCTGGCACGCAGCGTGAGCATGGCGCCCGTGCGCCCCTTTGGCGCGGGGCCCTATGTGGCCCTGGGTCCGGTGCGGCCGGTGTTTGTGCACAGCGAGGGCGGGCTGATGGTGGATGCACAGCATCGCGTGCTCGGTGCTGACGGCTTGCCCCTGCCGGGTCTCTACGCCGCGGGCTCCACGGGCCAGGGTGGTCTGCTACTCAAGGGTC
>CAUPRZ010000413.1:0-2623 GCA_963513855.1 uncultured Hylemonella sp. | reverse complement strand
GCTGGAAAACACAGTCATGCCGTGCGGGCTGTAGATCTTGATCTTGAGCACCGTCGTGCCACGCGCCAGCGCGGCCAGGGCGGCATGCAGCTGGCTGCCGGCCGCGCGCTGGCGCAGCGTTGTGGCGCTCTCGCCCGGGCCGGAGGCATCCACCAGCGGGCGGAATTCGGTCCAGAGCTGGTTCTCGAACAGGCGCGTGAACTCCTCGGCCCGGTTCTGCTCCAGCGCGAGCAGCTGCGCCATGCTGAGGTTTCGGTAATAGTGCAGCAGCAGGGCGCTGGCGATGATGATCAGGGCCAGCGAGAGCCAGGAGAAATAGCGGCTCAGGTTGAACATGGTGCACCGGCTTCGTGTTGCGTCAATGGGTCGCGCGGATCATGGCGGCTGCCTTCTCCGCGATCATGATCACCGGCGCATTGGTGTTGCCCCCCACCAGGGCGGGCATGATGCTCGCGTCCACCACGCGCAGGCCCTGAACGCCGTGCACGCGCAACTGCGCATCCACCACGTCCATCTCGCCGCCCGCGCCCCCGCCTGATCCCATGCGGCAGCTGCCGGCCGGGTGGTAGATGGTGTCAGCATGGTTGCGGAGGTAGGCCTCGATCTGCACATCACTTTTGGCCACGGCCGAGGCCGGCAGCTCCCGGGCCCCAAAACGCGCCAGCGCCGGCTGCGAGAGGATGCTGCGCATGAGCTTGAAGCCGCGCACCAGGCGGTTCACGTCGTCGCGTTCACCCAGGAAGTTGGGGTCGATCAGCGGCGCGGCCAGCGGGTCGGGGCTGGCCAGACGCACACTGCCGCGGCTTTTGGGGCGCAGCAGGCAGACGTGGCAGGAGTAACCGTGGCCCGTGGTCGTGGTGCGGCCGTGGTCCACCAGCTTGCCGATCACAAAGTGCAGCTGCAGGTCGGGAATGGCTTCGCCGGCCTGGCTGCGGATGAAACCGCCGCCCTCGGCAAAGTTGGTCGTCAGCATGCCGCTGCGGGTGCGCCGCCACTGCCAGACACCACGCAGCACGTTCAAGGCCCCTTTGAGGGACAGGCCGAAGAGGTCCGTGAGATGCGGCGCGTCGTAGATGCCCACCACGTCCACATGGTCCTGCAGATTTCGGCCCACGCCGGGCAGCTCGTGCTGCACCGGGATGCCCTGCTGGTGCAGCGGCCCGCCCGGGCCGATGCCCGAGAGCAGCAGCAAGTGCGGCGACTGCAGCGCCCCCGCACTCAGCAGCACCTCGCGCGCAGCACGCAGCTCCTGTTTGTGACCGTTCTCGATGAATTCCACGCCCACCGCGCGCCGCCCTTCGAGCAGCACACGTGTGGTCTGTGCGCCCGTGATGACCCGCAGATTGGGGCGCAGCAGGGCCCGTGTGAGGTAGGCCTTGGCGGCGGAAAAACGCTCGCCGTTTTTATGGGTCACCTGGTACAGGCCTACGCCCTCCTGCTCGGCCCCGTTGAAGTCCAGGTTGTGCGCATAACCGGCCTGGATGCCGGCCTGCACAAAGTGCGGGCTGTAGCGGTTGGGACTGCGCAGATCCATCACGTTCAGCGGGCCACCCGTGCCGTGCCAGTCGTCGGCGCCGCGCTCATTGTGTTCGGCCTTTTTGAAGTAGGGCAGCACATCGGCCCAGGCCCAGCCCGGGTTGCCGGCCGCAGCCCAGCCGTCGTAGTCACGCGCATGGCCGCGCGTGTAGATCATGGCGTTGACCGAGCTGGAGCCGCCCAGCACCTTGCCGCGCGGCTGGTAACCGCGCCGGCCGTTCAGGCCCTGCTGCGGCGTGGTCTGGAAGCCCCAGTTGGCCTGGCCACTTCTGGCCAGCAGGGCCAGGCCGGCCGGGCCGTGGATCAGCACGCTGCGGTCGCGCGGCCCGGCTTCGAGCAGCACCACCTGCACCTGCGGGTTTTCCGACAGGCGCGCCGCCAGCACGCAGCCGGCCGAACCCCCGCCAACGATGATGTAGTCGACCATGGGAGCATGTTAGCGACGACCCGGGTGGCGCACACCCCGGGTGATACCCGAAGTCCGGTGCGTGACGCGGCTTGCGGGCAAACCCCCTGCCCGGCAGCGGCTGGCAAGGCATACTGCCTTCATGCGCCTGGCCCTGCTGTCCGACCTCCACGCCAATCTGCATGCCCTGCAGGCCTGCCTCGCCCACGCGCGTGAGCAGCAGGCCACGCAGTACGCCTTCCTGGGCGACCTGGTCGGCTACGGCGCCGACCCGGTGGCCGTGATGGACCTGGTCATGGGTCTGGCGGCTGAAGGTGCCCTGGTGCTCAAGGGCAACCACGACGAGATGGCGGCCCGCCCGCCCGGCAGCGGTGGCGGCACCCTGGGCGAGAGCACGGCCCGCTGGACACATGACCAGCTGGATGCCGAGCAGTGCACCTTTCTGGAGCAACTGCCCATGACCCATCAGCTCGACCGCGTCCTGCTGGTGCACGCCACCGTGGACGAACCCGCGCTCTGGCGTTATGTCTACGACGCCGAAGCGGCCAGCCTGAGCCTGGACGCCGCCAGCGTCCTGGAGGAGGTGCGCTACGTCTTCGGCGGCCATGTGCACCGCCAGTCGCTCTACTACCGCGGTGTCGACGGTGCGCTCATGCCCTTTCTGCCCACGCCGGGCGTGGC
>CAUPRZ010000412.1:0-2625 GCA_963513855.1 uncultured Hylemonella sp. | reverse complement strand
TGCCTCGCTGGAGGCGCACCCGGTCACTGCGGCCGACCTGCTGCGGGGCGTGTTGACCCTGCAGGCCAGCCCGGGCGTAGAGGCCGCCCTGCTGCCGCGTGTGTTGATGCTGGCCGAGGAACTGGCCCAAGCCTGGGACGGCCTGCAATCCGGTGTCCAGCACTGGGACTTCGACGCTGGCCAGGTGCAGCTGACCCTGGGCATCGGCGAGGTACAGGCGCAATTGTCCCAGCTGGCACTGGCCCTGCCGGGGCCGGTTGATGCGGTCTACCTGGACGGCTTCAGCCCGGCACGCAACCCGGCCATGTGGTCGAGTGCAGTGATCCAGGGGGTGGCGCGCTTGTGCCGACCTGGCTCGCGACTGGCGAGCTGGTGTGTGGCGGGAGAAGTGCGCGCACGGCTGCGGCAGGCCGGCTTCGAGGTACGCAAGGCGCCGGGCCTGCCGCCCAAGTGGCAGCGGCTGGAGGCACGTTACGTTGGTGCCGCCCTGCTCAGGCCCGGAAACGCCGGCGCGTGAGCAGCAGCGCAATACGCCAGGCCACCACGGCGTAGAGGGCCAGCACCACAAAGTGCAGCAGCGCATGGTCCGGCCAGCGACCCATGAAGAGCGGGCGCACCAGTTCCACGGCCTGCGTCAGCGGCAGCCAGGCCGAGACGTGTTGCAGCACCGCCGGCAGGTTTTCACGCGGGAAAAACACGCCGCTCAGGAACATCATGGGCGTGAGGAAGAGCGTGAAGTAGTAGGTGAAGAAGTCGTAGCCCTTGGCCAGGGCGTTGAAGATCAGGGCCAGGCAGCTGAAGGTGATGCCCGTGAGCAGCAGCACGGGCCAGGCCAGCAGCAGCATGGGGCTGCGGCTGATGTCCAGCACCAGCATCACGCCCAGAATGGCCGTGACGGTGAAGAGCGCCTTGAAGGCGGCCCAGAGCATCTCGGCCAGCAGCACGTCACGCAGGGCGATGGGGGCGTTCATGATGCTGTCCCAGGTCTTCTGCACATGCATGCGCGAGAAGGCCGAGTACAGGGCCTCGAAGGTAGCCGCGTTCATGGCGCTCATGCAGATGGAGCCGCTGGCCAGGAAGAGGATGTAGGGCACCTGCTGCCCGTCCAGGGGCACGCTGCCCACCAGCGCACCCAGGCCGTAACCAAAGGCCACGAGCCACATCAGCGGCTCGGCGATATTGCCCACCAGGCTGGGAATGGCGAGCTTGCGCCAGACCAGCAGGTTGCGCAGGAAGACGGGCCACCACCGCATCATGTTGTTCATCACGCATCCTCCCGGATCTGGCGGCCGGTCATCTTGAGGAAGAGGTCTTCCAGATTGGCCGGACGGTGCAGGCTGCGCAGCGTGTGCTCGTGCGCCAGGGCCTGCATCAGCGGCGCGGCGTCCTGGGTGTAGAAAAACACGGTTTCGCCGCTGACCTCGACGCGGCTGGCCAGCTGGCACAGCGGCCCCGTGCTCAGGGCCTGCGCGTCCCCACCATAGACCTCGACGACATCGGGTTCCAGGTGCGCAGCGATCAGTTCGCGCGGTGTGCCTTCGGCAATCTTGCGACCGTGGTCGATGACCAGCAGGCGGTCGCAGAGGCGCTCAGCCTCGTCCATGAAGTGGGTGGTCAGCAGGATGGACTTGCCCTGTTGCAGCAACTGCTGCAGGCGCTCCCACATCAGGTGGCGGGCCTGGGGGTCCAGGCCGGTGGTGGGCTCGTCGAGCAACAAAAGGCGTGGGTCATTGACCAGCGCCCTGGCAAGACTGAGTCGCCGGCGCATACCACCCGAGAGCTGGCCGGGTTTGGCATCGGCCTTGTGCGAGAGCGCGGCAAATTCCAGCAGGCTGGGAATGCGCGCACGGATGTCCGCGGTCTTCATGCCGAAGTAACGGCCGAAAACCAGCAGGTTTTCAGCGCAGGTGAAATCCGGGTCCAGAGAGTCGAACTGCGTCACCACGCCCAGCTGGGCCTTGATGGCGTGCGCGTCCTCGGGCATGCGCAGGCCGAAGGCTTCGACATGGCCGCTGTCGGGGCTGCTCAGGCCCAGGCACATGCGCAAGGTGGTGGTCTTGCCGGCCCCGTTGGGACCGATCACGCCCAAGCATTCGCCGGGGCGGATGGCAAAGCTCAGGTCGTTGACGACCGTGGCTTCACCGTAGCGTTTGACCAGTTGATGGCATTCGAGAAAAGCTTCAGGCATGGCGATGATTCTGGCATGGCCTCATGACCGCTGCCGGCCAGGGTCTTGCTAGTCCAGCCAACGGACGGAACCCCGATAAGCGTGCCAGGTGGCGTGCCCTAACCAGGGCCCGATGAGCAAGAGGCCCAGGCCCCAGGGTAAAAATGCCAGCACCACCAGCCCGGTGATCAGCGCCCCCCAGAACAGCATGACGGGCAGGTTGCTGAAAAAGACCTGCAGGCTGGTGAGCGAGGCCGAGATGGCATCGGTATCGCGGTCCAGGATCATGGGGATGGAGACCACCGAGGTGGCAAAGACCAGGCTGGCAAAAGCGCCACCCACGGCCGCGTAGACGGCCACGAATTCCCAGTTCTGTGGGTTGAAGACGGCCTGCAGCACACCCGCGGTGGAGGGCATGCCGGTGTTGAAGAAGACGGCAAAGACCACCAACGAGGCCC
>CAUPRZ010000411.1:0-2637 GCA_963513855.1 uncultured Hylemonella sp. | reverse complement strand
CCTTCATGGGGCGCGCGAGGATGCGCTCACCGTTCCAGTCGAAGAAGAGTTCGGGTGAAACCGAAAGCAGCTGTTCCTGGCCGCTGTGGATGTAGGCCGCGTAACCGCCGGGCTGTGCACGTTGCAGGGCCTGGAACAGGGCCAGGGGTTCGCCTTGCAGCGTGCCGTTCAGGGGCGCGGTGTGGTTGATCTGGTAAAGCTCACCCGCAGCAATCGCCGCGTGGATGCACGCCATGTCGGCATCGAAGGCTGTGCGGTCCGGTCCACCAGTCCACTCAGCGTGAGCGGGCGGCAGGGGCTGTGCGTCGGGCCAGTCCTGCGCGTGTTCATAGACACCAAACCAGGCCAGTGGGCCCTCGGCGGCACGCACGGCAAACGCAGGGTCGAAGGCCGGGGCTGCTTCGTAACGTACATACCCCACGCACCAGCGGCCGGCGCGCGCGTACTTCTCCACGGCGTCGAGCAGGGCCGGGACTTCCTGGGGCGTGCACGCCACCAGAGTGGTCAGAGGCGCGTCAAAAGCGTGGCGCAGTGCGCCGGACCGACCGCTGGGCGCGTCGGTGAAATCAATCAGAGCCTGCATGCAAGGGGAAAAAGGACGAGGAGCGCAACGCGCTCAGTCCCGTATTACATCATCGCGTAGCGCTTCTTGGCCTGTACGGCGTTGGCGATGTAGCCGCGGGTCTCGTCATAGGGCAGCTTGCTGCGCAGCGCGTTGTAGACCTCGTCCGGGCGCATGGCGTTGACGGCATCCAGCGCCTCCTCCTGGCGCGCGCGGCCGTTCAGCTGGCTGAAGGCACGGTAGACATTGCTGGGGCCGGTGTTGTAGGCGGCGATGGCGCAGTACTCGCGCGAGAGCGGATCGCGGATCTCGCGCAGCGGACTGTCGTACAGCAACACGCCCAGATAGGCGCTGCCGAACTCGATATTGTTCTCGGGTGCAAAGAGAAATTCCTTGGTCGGAATCACATCCTCACCCCGTGCCTTGCGGTAGGCCTCACGCCCGCCGCTGGTGGGCACCAGCTGCATCAGGCCATAGGCCGGAGCGCTGGAGACCGCATAGGGGTTGAAGGCGCTTTCGATGCGGATGATGGTGTAGATCAGGGCGCGGCTGACCCGGGTCTTCTCGGCGTTCAGCCGCACCAGGCTGGCGTATTGCAGCGCACGTTTATCGATGGCCGCATTGACCATGGACATCTGCACGTAGAACACGGTCTTGCGTGTGCCGTTGGCGTCGATGTTGCGCTGCTGCAGGCGGTTGTCGACCAGCCAGGTGGCGTAGCGTTCCACGTCCTCACGTGTCTTGATGACGGCGTTGTTCTGGTCCACCACCAGTTCTTGCAGATAGGGCTGACCCGTGAGCGTGATCTCCTTGTCCGAGAACAGGTCCACGGCGCCCGGGTCGCCGGGTGTGAGCAGGGCCACCACGGTGGCGCGGCGCAACTTGTCCTTGACCCCTTCCTCGTCCAGGTGCTCGATCAGGATGCTGCCGGCGTCGTAGTCCACCACCACGCGGTTCTTGTAGTTCTCCGTGTACTTGACGTAACGCGTGCGGCTGGGCAGGGTGCCCGATTCGCGCTTGCCCCACTGCTCGCCGCTTTCCTTCTGCAGATTGCCCACGAGCTTGTCGTACTCGTTCTTGACCCGGCGCAGGTCAGCCAGCGCCAGCTGCGGGTTGTAGGTGTAGGAATTGACCCGGCTCTGGGCCATGTTTCTCACGGCCGCTTCGGGACTTTTGGACAGCGCCACGTTGAGCATCTGCTGCATGCTGCAGGCGGTCAAGGTGAGGGCGCCGGTGGCGCCGAGCAGCAGACGTCGGTTCATGGTCATGGCTGGACTCCCTTCCAGGCCCGGTGGCGGACCCCGGGGCATGTTAACGAATTTCCCTAGACCGACGCCCAGTCGCGCGCGATCTGCAGCACCTGGCCCAGCGCATCGGGGGCGTCGCAGGCCACCACTCGGCGCTGCGGCATGCTGCGCAGCCAGGTGATCTGGCGCTTGGCCAGCTGGCGCGTGGCGGCGATGCCGCGTTCGCGCAGCTCGGCCATGGGGGCTGTGCCGTCCAATGCCTCCCAGGCCTGGCGGTAACCCACGCAGCGCATGGCCGGCAGGTCCGCATGCAGGTCACCGCGTGCGCGCAGGCGCTGCACCTCATCCAGCAGGCCGGCGGCCAGCATGGTGTCGAAACGACGGGCGATGCGCTCGTGCAGCCAGGCGCGGTCCACAGGTTCGAGTGAGATGAGCGTGGTGGCGCGTGCTGCGGTCGAGGGCTGGGTGTCGCCGCCGCGTGTGTGGAAGGACGAGAGCGGCCGGCTCGTGAGGCGGAAGACTTCCAGTGCGCGCTGGATGCGCTGCGTGTCGCCCGGGGGCAGGCGTGCGGCCGTGGGCGGGTCCACACGCTGCAGCTCGGCGTGCAGTGCGGGCCAGCCTTTTACCTGTGCCTCGGCTTCGAGCTGCTCGCGCACGGCGGCATCGGCGGGTGGCATGTCGTCGATGCCGTCAAACAGGGCCTTGAAGTAAAGCATGGTGCCGCCCACGAGCAGCGGGTGTTTGCCGCGTGCATGGATGTCCTGCACCAGCTGCGTGGCATCGCGCACAAATTCTGCTGCGCTGTAGGCCTGCAGCGGGTCGCGGATG
>CAUPRZ010000410.1:0-2662 GCA_963513855.1 uncultured Hylemonella sp. | reverse complement strand
GGTCTACGCGTGCCAGGCCGATGCGTGCACTGGGCAGCGGGTCGCGCGTGCCATGGGGTCGTGGTGCGGGCAGGTTCGGGTAGGGGCGGCGCGTGAGCCGGCTGTAGAGCAGGGCCGTGGCCAGCAAGAGGAGGGAGTTCAGGCCGACCGGGCTGAGCACGTAATGCCAGCCCAGGGCCGTGATGGCCGGGCCGCCCAGCACGGCCGTGAGCGCCACGGCGCCGCCCGGCGGATGCAGGCAGCGCAAGGCCGCCATCGCAGCGATCGCGCCGCCCCCGGCCAGGCCGGCCGCCAGGGCGCCATGACCGAAGAACTGCGCCACAGCCACGCCCACGACGGCCGAGATGAGATTGCCGCCCAGCATGGACCAGGGTTGGGCCAGGGGGCTGGCCGGTACCGCGAACAGCAGGACCGAAGAGGCGCCCATGGGGGCAATGAACCAGGGATTGAATTCACCCAGCGCCCAATGGCTGAGTGCAGCCGCCAGGCCCAGGCCCAGGGCGGCGCCCAGGCTGGCCAGGGCCATCTCACGCCGACTGACGGCGGGTTGGGCGGGCTTGAGGCCGCGGAGCCAGAAAAGGAAAGGATGCTGCACCACGCCAGACTCCGTTCAAACATCCAAAGGAAGGTTGTGAGGGATGCCCGCGTTGGCACCAAGAGCGTGCATTGTAAGAGCCCATCCACCAGACGAGCCGGCGGCAGAGATCAGGTGGGGCTGAAGCGGTAGACGCCCTCGGTGTCGCGGCTGCGCTGCAGCTTGCCCTCGAACCAGAGCGCGTGCAGATGGGCCACGGCCTCGCCCATGGCAAAGGTGGTCTGGTGCAGGTCGAGTTTGCGTTTGAAGAGCACGGGCATCACATCGGCGGCGCTGCAGGGCTGCTCGGCGCAGGCCGCCATCACCTCGGCGAGGCGGTCGCGGTGATGGTCGTGCAACTGCCGGATGCGTTGGTACAGGCCGGTGAAGGGTTTGCCGTGCGAGGGCAGGGTCAGCGTGTCTTCGGGCAGGGCCTTGAACTTGTCGATGGACTGCAGGAAAAGCTGCAGGGGGTTGGCCTCGGGCTCCATGTCGAAGACGCTGACGTTGGTGGAGATGCGCGGCAGCATCATGTCACCGCCGATCAGCAGGTTCAGGTCTGCGCAGTAAAGCGCGATGTGCTCAGGCGCGTGGCCGTGGCCGCTGATGCAGCGCCAGCCGCGGCCCCCGATGGTGATGACGTCCCCTTCCATCAAACGTCGGAACTGGCGCGGCACGCCCGGCACCAGGGTGGGGTAGTAGCCAGCGCGTTCACTGATCTTGGCCATCGAATGCGGGTCACGCAGGCCGTGGGTGGCGAAAAACAGCGCCGCACTTTCGCCACCAAAGCCGTTGCTGCCGGCCGAGCCGATGCGCGCGAGGTTGTAGTCCGTCGCGCTCATCCACAGGCGGCAGGGGTGTTCGGGCGTGCTCCAGCGCGCGCACAGCCAGTCGGCCAGGCCGATGTGGTCGGGGTGCATATGGGTCACGATGACACGCAGCAAGGGCAGGCCCTCGAATTCGTTGGCGAAAATCTGCTCCCACTGGGCCTTGGCCTCGTCGCGGCTGATGCAGCAGTCCACCACGGTCCAGCCCTCGCGGCCGTCCAGCGTGTCGCGCAGCAACCAGAGGTTGATGTGGTCCAGCGCAAAGGGCAGGGCCATGCGGATCCAGCGCACGCCCGGGGCCACTTCCAGGGTGGTGCCGGGTTCGGGCAGGGTGTCGCCCAGGGGGTAGTGCAGCTCGCGTTCGAGTTCGTTCATGTTTGTGCCAGAATTGACGTTTACGTAAACGTCAATGGATGCGGCCCATTGTAGGTCCATCACTGGCGTGGCGCTGTCGCCTTCACTACTCCGCAGACCCAACGAGCGACCCATGGCAACGACCTACAGCATCAGCGACCTGGCCCGGGAATTCGACCTGACCACACGCGCCATCCGCTTCTACGAAGACATGGGCCTGTTGCTGCCCGAGCGTAGCGGACCGGGCGGGCGTATCCGTGTCTACAGCGGGCGTGACCGCACCCGCCTCAAGCTCACCCTGCGCGCCAAACGCCTGGGCCTGAGCCTGACCGAGGCCAAGGACATCATCGAGATGTACGACAGCCCGCGCGACACCGGCCCGCAGCTGCGCAAGTTCCTCGACGTGCTGGCCGCGCACCGCGAACAGGTGGAGCAGCAGATGGCCGATCTGCAGGCCAATCTGGACGAGGTCAAGGCGCACCAGCGCGAGGCACGCGCCCTGCTGACCAAGCTCGACAAAAAGAACAGCAAGTAAAGAAACAAAGGACGGAGACACCCATGAACCTGCCCGGACTCAACTTCCAGCTCGGCGAAGACATCGACGCCCTGCGTGACGCGGTGCACGAATTCGCCCAGGCCGAGATCGCCCCGCGCGCGGCCGAGATCGACCGTAACGACCAGTTCCCCATGGACCTCTGGCGCAAGATGGGGGATCTGGGCGTGCTGGGCATCACCGTCGGCGAAGAATACGGCGGTGCCAATATGGGCTACCTGGCCCACATGATCGCCATGGAAGAGATCAGCCGTGCCAGCGCCTCGGTGGGCCTGTCCTATGGTGCGCACAGCAACCTCTGCGTGAACCAGATCAAGCGCAATGGCAACGAGGCGCAGCGCAAGAAATACCTGC
>CAUPRZ010000409.1:0-2684 GCA_963513855.1 uncultured Hylemonella sp. | reverse complement strand
CTCGGCGATGAAAATCCGCTGCCTGCCACCTTGGTCGGCAGATCAGCCAGGCTGCCGGTGAGAACCCGCTGGGTGGCCAGGGTACCGTGCTGCACGATGGCGATGGGCCGTGTGGGTGGTGCGCCATGCGCGATCAGCTGTTTGCAGATTTCGGGCAGGCCGCTCAGGCCCATATAGATCACCACAGTCTGTTGCGGGCGCACCAGCGCGGACCAGTCGAGCTCGGGGTTGCCGTCCTTGAGATGGCCGGTGACAAAAAGGCAGGTCTGGGCGTGGTCGCGGTGTGTGAGCGGGATGCCGGCGTAGCAGGCCACGCCGCTGGCGGCCGTGATGCCGGGCACCACTTCAAAGGGCACACCCTGTTCGACCAGCTTCTGCATCTCTTCGCCGCCGCGGCCGAAGATAAAGGGGTCGCCGCCCTTGAGGCGCACCACCTGCTTGCCGGCTTGCGCCAGCTGCACCAGCAGGGCGTTGATCTGCTCCTGGCGCAGGGTGTGTTCGTTGCGGCGCTTGCCGGCGTAGATGCGCTCGGCTTTGGGGTTGGCCAGGGCCAGCACGCCATCGGAGACCAGGTTGTCGTAGACCAGCACGTCGGCGCTGGCCAGCAGACGGGCCGCGCGCAGGGTCAGCAGCTCGGGGTCGCCGGGGCCGGCGCCTACGAGGTAGACGCGGCCGGTCACGGTGTTTTGCGCAGAGGACATCAGCGGACCAGGAAGAGGGAGACGCTCTTGATACCTGCTACGGTGAGCAGCAAGGAGCCGAAAAGATGCAGGGCCGCCGTGCCCAGTGCCAGCGCATAACGCGATTGCTGCAGCATCGCCACCACCTCGGCTGAGAAGCTGGAGAAGGTGGTCAGCGCGCCCAGGAAACCGGTGACGAGCAGCAGGCGCCAGGTGGGATCGAGCTGGGGCAGAGCCTGGAACACGGCCACGCAGATGCCGACCAGGTAGCCGCCGACCAGGTTGGCCGTCAGCGTGCCCCAGGGCAGCAGGGCACCGGGTGTGCTGAGCCACAGGCCCAGGCGCCAGCGCAGAAGCGCGCCGGCGCAGGCGCCGAGGCAAATGGCGAGGACGGGAAGCATGGGGAGAGTTTAGCTGTGTGCCGGCCATTCTGATGGGCGCAAAATGGCTTCGGTGACGATGAATCACAGCCACAGCATATGGAACACAGCACAGTCTATGAAAGTGACAGCGGCATCTATGTCGTGCGGGTGAGTGGTGACTATCACCGGGGCAGGGATTCCGAGATGAACAAGCGGCTGGTCAGCCGCGAGTTCCAGGCGCATGGTTACCGGCGCTTCCTCTTCGACATGCGCGGGGTGCGCATCCAATCCGATGCCATCGCCACCTACGACGCCGGCAGTGTGTCTTCCGGCCTGCGCGAGCACCTCCAGCATGTGCGTACGGCCCAGGTGGTGGACCGTATTTCCGAGGACGACCGGTTTTTCGAGAACGTCACGGTGAACCGCGGTTTTGTGCTGCGTGTGTTCACCGATCTCGACGAGGCCCGGGCCTGGCTGCAGGCAGGCTGAGCGGGCCAGGTCAGCGCTTCACGCCCACGCGCGTGTCAGCGCTCCACGCCCATCAGCCAGTTCGGCACGCTGGTCACGATGCCCGGGAAGACCGTGATGAGCACGATGGCCAGGACCATGCAGGCAAAAAAGGGCAGGGTGACACGCGCGATGCGGTTGCTGTCCACCCCGGTCATGTTCTGCAGCACGAAGAGGTTGAAGCCCACGGGCGGCGTGATCTCGGCGATCTCGATCAGCATGATGATGAAGATGCCGAACCACACCAGGTCGAAACCGGCTTTCTGGACCATGGGCAGCACCACGGCGCTGGTCAGAACGATCATGGAGATGCCGTCCAGCGCGGTGCCCAGGATCAGGTAGACCACGACCAGCACGGCGATGAGGCCGTAGGCCGAGAGGTTCATGCTGTGCACGAATTCGGCCAGTTCACGCGGGATGCCGGTGAAGGCCATGGTCTTGGTCAGGAAGGCGGCACCGGCCAGGATGAACATGATCATGCAACTCACGCGCGTGGCGCCGGCCAGGCCGTCCCAGAAGTTGCGCCAGGTCAGTGAGCGGCTGGCCGCGGCAATGGCGAGGGAACCCACCACACCCCAGGCCGCGCATTCGGTGGCCGTGGCGATGCCGGCCACCAGCACCCAGACGATGAAGACGATGAGCAGGCCGCAGGGGATGAGGCTGCCCGAGCGGCGCAGCTTGGCCATGAAACTCGTCGGCGCTTCGGCCGGTGGGACCTTGGCCGGGTTACGCAGGCTCCACCAGACGATGTAGCCCGAGAACAGGGCCATGAGCAAAAAGCCCGGCAGGAAACCGGCGAGGAAAAGACGGATCACGCTGGCGTCGGCGGCCACGGCGTAGACCACCATGGTGATAGAGGGCGGGATCAAAATGCCCAGGCCGCCGGCCGCGGCCAGGGAACCGAGGGCCAGGCTGCGGTCGTAACCGCGGCGCTCCAGCTCGGGCAGGGCCACCTTGGCGATGGTGGCGCAGGTGGCGGCGGAGGAGCCCGAGACCGAGCCGAAGATGCCGCAGCCCAGCACGGTGGTGTGCATGAGCCGACCGGGCACACGCGAGAGCCAGGGCGAAAGACCGTCGAACATCTGCTCGGACAGCTTGGTGCGATAGAGGATCTCGCCCATCCAGATGAAAAGCG
>CAUPRZ010000408.1:0-2684 GCA_963513855.1 uncultured Hylemonella sp. | reverse complement strand
CGGGCACCCATGTGCCGATCTGGTTGCTGGGCTCCAGCCTGTTTTCTGCCCAGCTTGCGGCCGAGCTAGGCCTGCCCTACGCCTTTGCCTCGCACTTTGCGCCGCGTTACCTGCTGCAGGCCCTGGAGCTCTACCGCAAGCGCTTCAAACCTTCGGCCACGCTCGATAAGCCCTATGTGGCCATCGGCGTACCCGTGATCGCCGCGCCCAGCGACGAGGAGGCTGAGTTTCTGGCCAGCAGCACCTACCAGCGTGTGCTGGGTATCCTCACGGGCAAACGTGGCCTGTTGCCGCGCCCGGTGGAAAACTTCATGGAGCGTCTGGAAATTCAGGAGCGTGCCGCGATTGCCGACTTCCTGGCCGTGGCCGTGATCGGCGGACCGCAGACGGTGCGCGCGGGTTTCGAGCAACTGGCCCAGGCCACGCAGGCGGACGAGTTCATCCTGGTCTCGGACGTCTATGACGCCGATCTGCGTTTGCGTTCGCTGGATATCTCGGCGGCGGCCAAGGCTGCCGCGCCCCAGCCGGCCTGAGAGTCGGTTTGCGCCACAATACGGCCCCATGAACGACAGCACCTCATCCCAGGCGACGCCGCGCCCCGAACTCCCCGATCACCTGTCCATCGACCCGAAGAGCCCGCACTATGTGGCAGCCGTCTTCGCGCATGACGTGGGTATCCGCTTCAACGGCAAGGAACGCCACGACGTGGAGGAGTACTGCGTCAGCGAAGGCTGGGTCAAGGTGCCGGCAGGCAAGACCCTGGACCGCAAGGGCAACCCGCTGATGATCAAGCTCAAGGGTCAGGTCGAACCCTTCTACCGTTGATCGCAAGCGGACCGATGTCGACGCCCGCAGCTGTTATCGTTGCGGTTCACCTGCCATCGTGTGCAGGTGACACCCACGTCGTCGACCACCAGGAAATCTGAAAATGAACAAGTCGCTCGCTGTTCTCATGGCCGGTCTGTTTGCTGCGGCAGCTTTGGCCCAGGCTCCTCCGGTTCCCGCTCCCGCCGAGGTTCCGTCCCGGGCCGGTGTGCCTGAGCCGGCCATCGCCCCTCCCAAGTCAGAGAAGCCGCCGGAAGCCCGGGCCGACCAGAAGAAAAAGACCCAGGCCAGCAAGTCGACGAAATCCAGCAAGGCCACCCAGGCCAAGAAATCGAAGAAGAAGGCCGCCACGAAGAAGAAAGCTGCCAAATAAGGCGGAGGCTCTCTGCGCCAAGCCCGCTACGGCGGGCTTTTTTCATGGCTCAGTCTGTACCGACCAGCCTGGCCTTCACGCTCTTGCCCTTGACCTTGCCCGCATTGAGCCGGGCCACGGCTTCGCCGGCAATGCTGCGCTCCACGGCCACGAAGGTGCAGAACTCGGTGACGTTGATCTTGCCGATTTGTTCGCGGGTGTAGCCGGCCTCGCCGGTCAGCGCACCCAGCACGTCGCCGGGGCGGATCTTTTCCTTGCGCCCGCCGAGGATCTGCAGGGTGGTCATGGGCGGTAGCAGCGGCTCTTTGCTCGCGGGTTTCAGTTCGTCAACGGGGTGCCAGACCGAAGGCTGGGTCTGGTACTGCTCGATACGGCCCACCGCCCCCATTTCGTCCACGCTGGCCAAGCTCAAGGCCAGGCCGGATTCGCCCGCGCGGCCGGTGCGGCCGATGCGGTGCACATGCACCTCGGGGTCGGGCGAGATGTCCACATTGATCACGGCTTCGAGCTGTGTGATGTCCAGCCCGCGGGAAGCCACATCGGTGGCCACCAGCACGGAGCAGCTGCGGTTGGCAAACTGCGCCAGCACCTGGTCGCGTTCACGTTGCTCCAGCTCGCCGTAGAGCGCCAGCGCGCTGATGCCCTGGTCTTGCAGCAGCGTCACCAGTTCCTTGCAGCGTTGTTTGGTGTTGCAGAAGGCCAGGGTGCTGATGGGGCGGAAATGCAGCAGCAGCTGGGCCACGGCCTGCAGACGGCTGGCGCGTGTCACCTCGTAAAAACGTTGCTCAATCTTCGGCGCGCTCTGCTTGGCTTCCACCTTCACCTGTTGCGGATCGCGCAGGAACTGGGTGGCGATCTTGGCGATGCCTTCGGGGTAGGTGGCCGAGAACAGCAGGGTCTGCCGTTCCTTGGGGCACTGCTTGGCCACGGTGGCGATGTCGTCGAAGAAACCCATGTCCAGCATGCGGTCGGCTTCGTCGAGCACCAGGGTGTTGAGGGCGGCCAGGTCCAGGGTGCCGCGCTGCAGGTGGTCCATGATGCGCCCCGGTGTGCCCACCACGATATGGGCGCCATGCTCCAGGCTGGCGCTTTGCATACGCAGTGGCACACCGCCGCACAGAGTGACGATCTTGATGTTGTCCTGCGCGCGTGCCAGGCGGCGCAGCTCCACCGTCACCTGGTCGGCCAGCTCGCGGGTGGGGCAGAGCACCAGGGACTGCACGGCAAAACGGCGCGGGTTCAGGTTACTCAGCAGCACAAGGTCGAAGGCGGCGGTCTTGCCGCTGCCGGTCTGGGCCTGGGCGATCAGGTCCTTGCCCAGCAGGGCGATGGGCAGGCTGGCGGCCTGGATGGGCGTCATCGCGCTGTAACCCAGCTGCTGCAGGTTCTCCAGCATGGCGGGGCTCAGGGGCAGGGTGCTGAAGGCGGTGGGTGTGGACATGCCCGATTATCGGGCTTCGACGCGTGGGGGATTGGGTGCTGCCTG
>CAUPRZ010000407.1:0-2688 GCA_963513855.1 uncultured Hylemonella sp. | reverse complement strand
CACCGCGGCCGCGCCGAAGCGTTTGACCAACCCGGCCAGGCGCTTGAACTCGACCACGCCTTCTTTCATGGAGATGGAGATCACGATGCCCTTGCCCTGGATGCAGCGCAGGCCGGCCTCGATCACGCTCCACTTGGAGGAGTCGATCATGATGGGCACGCGCGCGATGTCGGGCTCGCTGGCGATCAGGTTCAGGAACCGCACCATGGCGGCCTGGCTGTCGAGCATGGCCTCGTCCATATTGATGTCGATCACCTGGGCGCCGTTTTCCACCTGCTGGCGCGCCACCACCAGGGCTTCCTCGAACTGGCCGTTGAGGATCATGCGGGCGAAGGCCTTAGAACCGGTGACGTTGGTGCGTTCGCCGACATTGACAAACAGGCTGTCCGCACCGATGTGGACCGGCTCCAGGCCGGACAGCTTCATGGGGGGAACGGAAATTTCGGACATGGGGCTCACCTGGAAAATTCAGAGTCAGGTGAGCGTCGTTGGGTCATCCAAGCCTGACGACACGGTGGCCGCTGCAACGCTCCTTGGAAGAGCCGTGATTTTACGCCTTGTGCGCCCCAGGCATGGCGGGCGTACTGAATGAAATCAGGTCGGCACAGCCTGGAAAGAAATCACTTGCCGCGATCCGGCGGCGCGCGCCCGCAACTGACCACAACCACCCTCCACATCCTGCCCGGCCGACTGGCGCAGCTTGGTCAGGATGCCGCGCTGGTGCAGACGACGCGCCAGTTCGGCCGCAGCCTCCCGGGACGGACGACGGTAAGGCAGGCCTTCGACCGCGTTGTAGGGGATCAGGTTGAGGATGGCGTATTTGCCGTGCAGCAGACGCACCAGCCCCTCGACCTCTTCTTCCGTGTCGTTGACGCCTTCCAGCAGCGTCCACTGGTACTGGATCGGGTAGCCGCTGAGGCGCGCATAACGCTCGCCAGCCTCCACGAGTTCCTCCGGCGTCAGCCGCGGCGCGCGTGGCAACAGCTGCGCCCGTAGGTCGGCACGTGTGGTGTGCAGGGACAGGGCCAGCGCCGGTTTCACGCGCCCTTGCGGCAGAGCCTCGAACACACGCGGATCACCCACGGTGGAGAACACCAGGTTCTTGTGCCCGATATTGCCGGCCGTGCCCAGCAGATCGATGGCTTCGAGCACGTTGTCCAGGTTGTGCGCCGGTTCACCCATGCCCATGAAAACCACACGCTGCACCGGTCCCTGCTGGCGTGCCAGCGCCACCTGGGCCACGATCTCGGCACTGCCAATCTGGCGGATCAGCCCTGTGGCGCCCGTCATGCAGAAGGTGCAGCCCACGGCGCAGCCGACCTGGGTGGACACGCACAGCGCCGGTGTGCGCCCCGGCGGCATGCGCACACTCTCGACCAGCTGGCCGTCGCCCAGGGCCAGGACATAACGCATGGAGCCGTCTTCGCCCGGGTGTTCGGAATGCACACGGGCCAAGGCCCCCAGCTCCTGCGCGATCTCCGGCAGGGCCAGGCGCAAAGTCGTCGGTAGAAAGTTTGCGATCGGCCGGCTGCCATGGTCCTGCGGCAGGGCCTGCGACCACAGGCGCAGCACGCGGTGCTCGTGGCGCGGGTTGGCGCCAAGGGCACGCAGACGCTGCCGCAAGGCTTCGATGCGCATGCGTGTCCGGCCTGGCTCAGGCCGCCGCTTGGTAAAACGGGCCGGCACTGCCCAAAACCCGTGTCGGCAGGGGCGCCACCGCCTGGTGGATGGCGCCGATGTGCTCGGGTGTGGTGCCACAGCAGCCGCCGACGATGTTGACCAGGCCCTCAGCCGCAAACTCGCGCAACAGGCGGCTGGTCACATCCGGGGTTTCATCAAAGCCAGTCTCGCTCATGGGGTTGGGCAGGCCGGCGTTCGGGTAGCAGCTGATATAGGTCTCGGGTGCCACACGCGCGAGTTCCTGGATGTAAGGGCGCATGAGCGCCGCGCCGAGTGCGCAGTTCAGGCCGACGGCCAGCGGGCGCGCGTGGCGCACGCTGTGCCAAAAGGCCGTGACGGTCTGGCCGCTGAGGATACGGCCGGAGGCGTCGGTCACCGTACCGCTGATGATCAGGGGCAGGCGCTCGCCCGAGGCCTCGAAGAATTCGTCAATGGCAAACAGCGCTGCCTTGGCGTTCAGCGTGTCGAAGATGGTCTCGACCAGCAGCACGTCGGAACCGCCTTCGACCAGGGCTTGCACCTGTTCGTAATAGGCCGCGCGCAGCTCCTCGAAGCTGGTGTTGCGCGCGCCGGGGTCGTTCACGTCGGGGCTGATGCTGGCGGTCTTGGGCGTGGGGCCCAGGGCGCCGGCCACAAAACGCGGGTGGTCCGGGGTGCTGTACTTGTCGCAAGCTTCGCGGGCGATGCGGGCTGAAGCCAGGTTCATCTCCCGCGCCAGGTAGGCCATCTCGTAATCGGCCTGGGCCACCGTGGTGGCGCCAAAAGTATTGGTCTCGATCAGGTCGGCCCCCGCGGCCAGATAACCTTCATGGATGTCACGGATGACATCGGGGCGGGTCAGCGAGAGCAACTCGTTGTTGCCCTTGACGTCCTGGTGGAAGTCCTTGAAACGCTCGCCACGGTACTGCGCCTCGCCCAGCTTGAAACGCTGGATCATGGTGCCCAGGGCACCGTCGAGGATGGCGATACGGCGGGCCAGGATGCCCGGCAGGGCCTGGGCGCGGGTGT
>CAUPRZ010000406.1:0-2694 GCA_963513855.1 uncultured Hylemonella sp. | reverse complement strand
GCTGGGCCAGTACGCGCGTTTTGATCTGGGCAAGAGTTTCTATTACCCCAAGAGTGTGTGGGAGCTGGTGAAGGAAAAACTGCCGGTGTCCATCAGCCTGGGCCTGTGGACTTTTTTCCTGAGCTACCTGATCTCCGTGCCCCTGGGCATTGCCAAGGCGGTGCGCGCCGGGACGCGTTTTGACACGCTGACCAGTCTGGTCGTGCTCATCGGTTATGCCATCCCCGGTTTTGTGCTCGGTGTGGCCCTGCTCGTGATCTTTGGCGGTCAGCTGCAGTGGTTCCCCCTGCGCGGCCTGACCTCCAGCAACTGGGAGAGCCTGAGCTGGGGCGCCAAGGTGGTGGACTACCTCTGGCATATCACCCTGCCCATCACGGCCAGTTTGCTGGGCGCTTTTGCGGTCACGACCATGCTGACCAAAAACGCCTTCCTCGAGGAAATCCGCAAGCAATACGTGCTGACCGCCCGCGCCAAGGGCCTGGGGGAACGCACCGTGCTCTGGAAACATGTGTTCCGCAACGCGCTGATTCCCATCGTCACGGGTTTTCCCGCCGCCTTCATCGGGGCCTTTTTCACGGGCTCCCTGCTGATCGAAACCCTGTTCTCGCTTGATGGCCTGGGCCTGCTGGCCTATGAGTCGGTGATCCGGCGCGATTACCCGGTGGTGCTGGGCACGCTTTATCTGTTCACGCTGATCGGTCTGGTGACCAAGCTGATTTCCGACCTTTGTTATGTCTGGGTCGACCCCAGAGTGAAGTTCGATTGATGGCCGGCGTTTCCCTTTCCCCCTCGCAGCGTGCCTGGTTGCGCTTCCGGCGCAACCGCCTGGGCTTCTGGAGCCTGCTGATCTTCTGCACCCTGTTTGTGTTGAGCCTGGGGGCTGAACTCATCTCCAATGACAAACCGCTTATCGCGCGCCATCACGGCCAGTGGTACGTACCAATCCTGAACAACGTGCCAGAGACCACGTTTGGTGGTGACTTCCAGACGCCTACCGATTACCTGGATCCTTTTATCCAGCAGCAGTTCGCGCAAGCAGGCAACTTTGCCTTGTACCCGCCCAACCCCTACCACCACAGCACCATCAACTACTTCGCCAAGGAGCCCAACCCCTCGGGGCCATCGACGGACAACTGGCTGGGCACGGACGACCGCGGGCGGGATGTGGCGGCGCGCCTGCTCTACGGCTTCCGTATCTCGGTGCTGTTCGCCCTGGCCTTGACCTGCATCGGCGTGATCCTCGGCGTGCTGACCGGGGCAGTGCAGGGCTATTTCGGTGGCAAGACCGACCTCTGGTTTCAACGTTTCATCGAAATCTGGAGCTCCATGCCCGAGCTTTATCTGCTGATCATCTTCTCGGCCATGTTCGACCCCAGCGTGGCGCTGTTGCTGATCCTTCTGAGCCTCTTCGGCTGGATGGGCCTGTCGGACTATGTGCGCGCCGAGTTCCTGCGCAACCGCCAGCTGGACTATGTGCGTGCGGCGCGGGCCATGGGCCTGTCCAGTGGGCAGATCATCTGGCGCCACATCCTGCCCAACAGCCTGACGCCCGTGGTGACCTTCCTGCCGTTTCGTATGAGCGCGGCCATCCTGGCGCTGACATCACTGGACTTCCTGGGCCTGGGCGTGCCACCGGGCACGCCTTCGCTGGGGGAGCTGCTGGCCCAGGGCAAGAACAATATCGATGCCTGGTGGATTTCCCTGTCCACCTTCGGGGTGCTGGTCATCACCCTGTTGCTGCTGACCTTCATGGGCGATGCGCTGCGCGACGCGCTGGACCCGCGCAAGGCAGAAAAATGAGCGAACTTCTACTGGATGTCCATGACTTGCGCGTCGCCTTCGGCGGCAAGGCCGTGGTACACGGCATCGATTTTCAGCTCGCGCCGGGCGAGAAAGTGGCCCTGGTGGGGGAGTCCGGTTCGGGCAAGACCGTCACGGCACTCAGCCTGCTGCGTCTGCTGCCCGAGGCGGGTGTTAGCGGTAAGGCGCAGTTTGTTGGCAGCGATGGCACGGCAGACCTGTTGACCCTGTCCGAGCGCGAGCTGCGCGGCATCCGCGGCCGCGACATCGCCATGATCTTCCAGGAGCCCATGACGGCGCTCAATCCCTTGTACACCGTGGGCGACCAGATCGCCGAGGTGCTGCAGCTCAAGCTGGGTCTGGGGCGGGGTGAGGCCCTGGCGCGGGCTATTGAATTGCTGGCGGATACCGGCATCCCGGAACCCGAGCGGCGCGCCGGGGCCTACCCGCACCAGCTCAGTGGCGGCCAGCGTCAGCGCGCCATGATCGCCATGGCCCTGGCCTGCCAACCCAAGCTGCTGCTGGCCGATGAGCCGACCACCGCCCTGGACGTGGCCCTGCGTGGCCAGATCCTGGACCTGCTGGACAGCCTGCAACAGAAGCACGGCATGGCCGTGCTGATGATCACGCACGACCTCAACCTCGTGCGGCGTTTTGCCAGCCGGGTCATCGTGATGGAAAACGGGCGCATCGTGGAGCAGGGGGCGGTGGCCGAGGTGTTTGCGCGGCCGCAACACCCTTACACCCGCAGCCTGATCGACAGCCGGCCGGTGCGTGATGTGCAGGAAGCGCCGGCGCCGGGTGCTCCCCGCATGCAGGCACGTGGCCTGCGGGTGGGCTACCCCGTGCCCCTGCCGGGCCTGCGCGGCTGGTTCCGCCGGGGTGAGTTCGTGG
>CAUPRZ010000405.1:0-2706 GCA_963513855.1 uncultured Hylemonella sp. | reverse complement strand
TTGACGCCCGCGGGCCTCAAACTGAAGACAGCAGAAACTTTGTGGACAAACTATGCCAGGCATTGGGCGTGGGCATTCTTGTTCCTGGACAGGTTCGGAGTCCTGGGCTCTAGCCTGCGCAGGCTGGTGCAATACCTGCACCGAGCGTCTATCATCCGGGCTCACCCCACACCACCATGGAACTCCAGCATCTGCTTGACACCCCCGAGGCTCTGCCCAGCATCCCGCGGGTCATCGCCCTTGTGCTCAATGAACTGGAGCAGGAGGCGCCCGACCTCATGCGCGTCAGCACCCTGCTGAACGAGGAACCGGTGATGACGGCGCGCCTGCTGCAGGTAGCCAACTCGGCGCGTTACCAGATGAGCCAGCGCATCGGCACCGTGGCCCAGGCCCTGGCCGTGCTGGGCCTGAGCGAGGTGCGCGAGATGCTCATGCTCGCCGCCGTGGCGAGCGCCTTCCGCCGTGTGGGTGATGTGGACATGCGCCAGTTCTGGCGCTACAGCCTCAACACCGCGCGGCTCACGCGCCAGCTGGCCCGCAGCCGCTCCAGCCTGCTGCGCAACTCCACCGCCTCGCCGCACACCGCGGGCCTGGTCCATGCGCTGGGTGAACTGGTGCTGCATCGTGGCATGCCGCAGGAGATGGCGGCACTCAACCCGCAATGCCCCATCTTTGCGCCCGAGCGCGCCCAGGCCGAACAGCGCCTGCTGGGTTATTCCTACGCCCAGGTGGGGGCGGCCTTCGCCAGCGCCTGGAGCCTGCCCCGTGTGCTGGTGGACGTGGTGGCCTATCACGTGGACCCCACGGCCCCCGGCTGCAGAGAGCCCTTGGCAGCCGTGGTGCATCTGGCGGCCTGGCGGGCCCGCGCGCAGGAAGTGAACCTGGGCCTGGAGGCCTTGATGGCCAGCTACCCCGACACCATCGCCTCGGCCCTGCACCTGGACAGCAAACGTGTGCTGGATGAGCACATCATCGACTGGACCTCGCTGCAGGAAGTGTCGGGCCTGCTTTGAGGCAGGGCGGTATGATCCGCCACCTGTTTTCACTCTTGTCAGCCCGTAGCTCAGTTGGATAGAGCAACAGCCTTCTAAGCTGTGGGTCGGGGGTTCGATTCCCTCCGGGCTGACCAACTCTCGTATTGCACCTTGCCGTGGGCCGCTCTGCTTCCTTGCTCTGGATCTTCAGCGCTGTGCTGGCCCTGGTCGGCGCCGCGCTGCTGGGCCGTGCCGATGTGCAGCAGCAGCGCGAGGCCTTTGACACCGACGCCCGCATCGCCCACCGTCTGCTGAGCCAGCGTGTGGTGCAGCACGACGCTGTGCTGGACACGCTGGCCCTGCTGCAGCTCGAGGGCGCTGAGCGCTCCGAGCAGCGCCTGCCCGCCGTCTACCCTCAGATCTTGCAAGTGCGCCGGCGCGCACCGGGCCAGGCCTGGCCTGAACCGGCCTTGGGCCAAGCGGAGGCGCGTTCGCGCACGCAGCGCTATGCCGCATTGACGCAACTGGATGCCACGGCCGGCCGTTACGAGCTGGTGATGGCCGCGGGTGCCACGGCCTATGCCCTGCGCATCGACCTGCGGCAGACCGTGCCCTGGGACGAATGGCCGCTGCCGCCCGAGCGCAGCCCCGCGCGCGTGACGCTGGAACTGCCCGATCAGCCGCCCTATGTGCTGCAGCCGGGCCAGGCCGACAGCGGCGCAGGCTGGCCCCTGGCTTTTGAGAAGGTGCTGGCGAGTCCGAGCCAGCCTTTTAACCTGGTGATCACACGCCGCCTGGGCTGGCAGGAACTGCCCTGGTGGACCATGGCCGGCTGGGTGTTGCTGGTGGCACTGGGCGCCGTGGCCTGGACGGCCTGGCGGCGCCAGTCCGCCGAGCGCCGCCGTGCCGAGGAGCTGCTGCGCCTGGGGCAAGTGGCTCGCCTCAACACCTTGGGCGAACTGGCCGCGGGCCTGGCGCATGAATTGAACCAGCCGTTGACCGCGGTGGTGGCCAACACCCAGGCCGCCACGCGCCTGCTGCGCGAGCAGGGCACGGCGGACGCCACGGCGCTGAGCGCCATGGAGCAGGCCGTGGCCCAGGCCAAGCGTGCGGCCGAGGTGGTGGGACGGCTGCGCCGGGTGGTGGAGCGCCCGGCGGGCAGCGGCGCCTTGTTGGCCGTGCCGCTGCAGGATGCGGTGCGCAACGCGCTTTATCTGCTGGAGCCCGAATGCCGGCGTCGCCAAGTGAGCCCGGTGTTGGAGGCGACGCAGGATGTGCGTGTGCTGGCCGACCCCGTGGCACTGGAGCAGATCGTGCACAACCTGCTGATGAACGCGCTGCAGGCGCTGGAGCAGGTGCCGGCCGAGCAGCGCCGGCTCACGCTGCAGCTGAGCGCGGCCCACGGGCAGGGGCGGCTGGATGTGGCCGACAGCGGCCCGGGCATCAGCCCCGAAGCCCTGCAGCGCCTGTTCCAGCCCTTCTTCAGCACCCGGGCGGGTGGTCTGGGCTTGGGCCTGAGCCTGTGCGAGACCCTGGCCAGCGGCATGGGCGGCGCGCTGACCGCGCGCAACCGCGAAGGCGGCGGCGCTGAGTTCACCCTGGTCTTGCCCCTGGCGCCGGAAGCCTCATGAACACGCCACTGTCCCCGCTGATCCAGCTGATCGATGACGACGAGGCTGTGCGCGAGAGCCTGGCCCTGTTGATCGCCACTGTGGGCCTGCGGGTGCAGACC
>CAUPRZ010000404.1:0-2711 GCA_963513855.1 uncultured Hylemonella sp. | reverse complement strand
GTGCGCCCTGATCACGCGCCCACTTCAGGGCGTCTTCGGCCACCTTGCGTTCGCTGGCCTCGAACAGGCTGTCGCGTGTCAGGGCGGCCGGGTAGCGCAGCAGGTTGCCGACACCGCGGGCCATGAGGTGGTGTTCCACCATGGCCTCGGCCGAGAGGCCGGCCTGCGGGGTTTCGGTGTTGTTGACCACGGGCAGCAGGGCCCAGCGGGCCTGCGGGTCCAGGGCTTCGGTGCCGACGACCGAGCGGGTCGAGGCGCAGCCGGCCAGCAGCAGCGCAGCCAGGCCGGTCAGGAAGAGGGTTTTCAGGCGGTTCATGGTGGGCTCCTAGAAGTAGTGCCGGTAGCGGATGTTAAAGGTGTGCATGGAGGCGCCCCCGGGGGCCGTGGCCTTGCTGGCATTCCATTCGAAACGCAGGTGGTCGGCGCCCAGGGCGGGGCCGGCCAGGCCCAGGGTGGCCAGATAACCCTGGCCCACCGCGCTGTTTTCCGTGATGCAGGCATTGCCATAGGGGCGCCAGGCGCGGCTGTAGTCTTCCTGCAGGCTCAGGCCCGAGAGGTTGCCCCCCACGCCCGCACAGGCGCCCACGGTGCTGCTGCTCTGCGGGATGAAATAGCCCACCGGGTCGATGGAGCCATCCCCCAGGCCGGTCTGCAGATAGGCCGGCAGGCGGGCCACGGTCTGGGCCGACAGGCCGCCGTTGCGCTGGAAGCTCCGGTTCTCGGTGTAGAGGCGCACGTAGGTGTCGGGATAGTCGCTGCGCAGGCGGTGGCTGATCTCGAGGTCGACGCTGCGGCCGCTGCCGAGGTCGTCGTGGTACTGCGTGTAGTAGCGGTTGAACTGGGGCGAGGCGCGCAGCGTGGTCTGGCGGTCCAGGGTGTAGGACAGCGCGCCCATCAGGCCGCTTTCGTAGCCGGCTACCCGCAGCGGCAGGCTCAGGCTCGTATCGTTGCGGTAGCTGGCCTCCAGCTCGTAGGACACCCGCGCCGACCAGCGGCCCAGGTGCTGCAGGCGCAGGCCGCTGTAGTGCACGAGTTCCTTGCGCTGGGTCAGGGCCAGGCGGCTTTCGCTGTCGTTGCCGAACCAGCGCAGCTCGGCGCGCTGCAGGGTGTCGCGCGGCGGCACCAGGGTGGCGAAGTCGGCATCGCTGCTGCTCTGGCGGACCTGGGCCGTGGCGGCCAGCAGGTGCAGCTGCGGCGAGAGCACCAGCCGCGCCTCCAGCTCGTGTCCCTGGCGTGCCAGCAGGTCGTAGCTTTCATGCTGGCTGTTCCACTGAACGTAGTGGGCCTGGCGCGGCAGTTGCTGGCGCAGGTGCTCGTGCAGCACGTCCGAGCCCGGGTCCTGCTGCAGGCCGCGGAAAGCGGTGTCGATGGCCAGGCTGGTCTGCCGGCCTGCCAGCGCCAGATCGATCTGGCTGCCTGGCGCCAGTTCCCGGTTGCGGCCCTGCAGCAGCTGGGCGATGCGCGGCTGGTCGAGCTGCTGCAGCGCCAGCTGGGTCTGGGTCGAGACCGGCGCGCTGCGGCCCAGACGGGTGTAGCGCTCCAGCATCCAGCGGCGGGCACTGTCGGGCAGCTCCCGGTCCAGGGCCCAGCCCAGGACCATCTCGTCACGGCCGGCGATGGTGGCCTGCTCGGCATTCGGGCCGCGCCAGAGCTGCAGCAGCTGGCGTTGCAGGGCCAGGGAGGCGCTGCCGGGGCGTTTGCTCAGGAAGAGGCGGACCCAGGTCTGGAACTCCGGGCGGCGCATGAGTTCACCCAGATCGCTGCGTTCGGCGCGCTGCGCCTCCAGGCGCAACCAGGCCTGTCGGCGCAGGCGGTCGGCCATGCCGGTCTGGCGCAACTGCTCTAGCACGTCGGCGTAGGCGGCCAGCAGGATTGGGTCCTGCGGCGCGCGTTCGAGCGCACGCCGGTACCAGGTGGCGGCCTGGCGCGGCTGGCCCAGGGCCAGGTAGCCGGCGGCGTAGGGCTGCCAGTAGGCAGGGGTGGGGCGGGCCCGCTGCTGGTAGGTCGCCAGCATCTGCGTGAGCTCCTGCGGCCAGCCGGCTTCGACCAGGAACCACAGGGCGGCGACGATGGTGTTGTCGTCGGCGGGGGCGAGCTTGAGCGCGCGTTGCAGGTCGGCCCAGGCCAGACGGGACTGCTGGCGGCGCTGGTGGTATTGGGCCCGGCCGAGCAGGAAGGCGAGGTTGCGTTCGGCCTGTGCGCGCTGGGCGGGCGTCAGGCTGTCGTAGATACGACCCTGGGCTGCGAGTTCGCCACGTTCGGCATGGATTTCGAGGGCCTGCAGCAGCAGGTCCATGCTGCCGTAGCGGCGCCAGGCGATCAGGGACAGTTCGGCGGCGCGCTGCGGGCTGTTCTGGCGCGTGAGGAAGATCAGGCGTGTCCAGTCACCCGGCTCGATGCGGGGCGAGCCGACGCCACGCTCGTAGGCGGCCTGAGAGGTGGTGAGGTCACCGGCCTCCCAGGCCAGCTGGCCCAGCAGGCGCCAGAAATCGACCTCGCTGTCGGGGACCTTGTCCATGTGGGCGCGCATCAGCGCCAGCGCGTCCGTGTGCTGGTCACGCCGCAGCTGGATGAAAACGGCCTGCAGCAGGGGATCGGTGTTGAAGGGGGCAATGGCAGTGCGTTCGCGGTACAGCGCGAGTGCCCGGTCTTCTTCCCCGGCATGCAGGGCCAGCCGGGCCGCCAGCTCCAGCAGCAGGGGCTGCCGATGT
>CAUPRZ010000403.1:0-2717 GCA_963513855.1 uncultured Hylemonella sp. | reverse complement strand
GGGTGGCCGCAAGACGGCTGAACTGGCCGCGCTGGAGATCGTCGACAGCTTCGGTCAGCGTTCGTTGCTCACCTTCACCAAGGTTCAGCTCAACGTCAGCCTGCCGGCCGAGACCTTTCGTTTCAAGCCGCCGGCCGGCGCCGACGTGATTCGCCAATAAACGCTCAATTGGCGGCGATGGCCTCGCGTACGGCCGCCAGTTGCCGGCGTGAGACCGACAGCAGTTCGTCGATGCCGCTCAGGCGCACCGCCCAGCCTTCGCCCTCCTCGGGGTCATCGTGTTTTTCGATGGCACGCACCGCGCGGCGCGCCACCAGGGCGTTGCGATGGATGCGCATGAACTGGAGCGCATACTTTTCCTCCAGCTCACTGAGCGCACCATCCAGGATGTAGGTCTTGGCCAGTGTACGCACCGTGATGTATTTGAGCTCGGCCTTGAAATACAGCACCTCGGCCAACGGCACACGTTCGGTCCGCCCCCGCTCCTGGATCAGCAGCACCTCGGCGGTGGCTTCCTCAAATGTTTCCCCGCGGCTGCGCAGCAGCCGTTCTGCCTTCTGCAGCGCCTGCTGCAGGCGTTCCAGCCGCACCGGCTTGGTCAGGTAATCCACGGCCTCCAGCTCGAAGGCCTGGACCGCATGCTCGGCGTGGGCGGTCACGAAGACCACCACCGGCGGGTGTGGGAGTGTGCGCAGGGTCTGGGCCAGGGTCAGGCCATCAGCGCCGGGCATGTGAATGTCCAGCAGGGCCAGGTCATAAGGCTGGCGGCGCAGCAGCTCGATGGCCTGAGTGGCGTTGGCGGCTTCACCGGCCACATCGGCTGCTGGGGTCTTGCAGTCACCCAACAAGGTGCGCATGCGGCTGCGGGCCAGGGTTTCGTCGTCGACGATCAGCGTGCGCAGGCTGAAAGTCATGCAGGTACCTCCATGCGCACCTGGAAGATGCCATCCTTGTGCACGGTCTGAAAGCTGCACTGCACGTCGTGCAGCAGGCGCAGGCGGTCGCGCACATTGCCCAGGGCCAGGCCATGGCCATGCGGTCCGGGGCCAGCAGGCACGGTGTTGGTGACCTTGATGACCACGGTCGAACCACGGCGCTGGGTCGAGATGCGGATCTGTGCGCCCGTGGGGCTGGGCTCCACGCCATGGCGCACGGCATTTTCCAGCAGGGGCTGCAGCAGCAGGGGGGGCAGGCGGGCCTCTTCAGCCTGCACATCCAGTGCCCACTCCAGGCGCAGGCGCTCGCCAAAACGTACCTGCTCGATGTCCAGGTAACGGCGGGCCAGCACGATCTCGTCGGCCAGGGTGGCGGATTCCCCCTGGTCCACCAGGGCATGGCGGAACAGGTCGCTCAGGTCTTCCAGCAGGGCCTCGGCCTTGGCCGGTTCGGCGCGGACCAGGGCGATGGCGCTGTTGAGTGTGTTGAAGAGGAAATGCGGCCGGATGCGCGACTGCAGCTCGGACAGGCGGGCCGCCGTGTCGGCCGGCAGACGGCCGCGTGCGCGCAGGGCCAGTACGGCCACCAGCACGCCAGACAGCAGGGCACCGCTGGCGCCGCTGGCCAGCCAGGGCGCAGGGCTCAGCAGGCCGGCCAGCACCAGCATGCCGCAGCCGTAGAGGCCGGCCAGCACACCCAGCAGCACGCCAGCGCCGTACTGGGCCGGGCGCGGCAGGCGGGCCAGGGGGCGCTTGAGCATGCAGGCCGTGACCAGCCAGAACACGGTGGCGGGCATGGCACTGCCCGTCAGCAGGGCCAGGCGCAGCAGCCAGTCCAGCGGCGTGTCGGCGCCAAAAAGCGCGCCCACGGCCACGACGGCCTGCACAAAAAGGACGGCACGCAGGATGACACCCACCTGGCAGGCATCGTAGAGCAGGGTGGCCGTCTCGCTGCGTGGCAGGGTTTCTGCCGGCAACTCGTGGAAGGCCGATAAAATCTGGGTATCTTTCATGCAGGGGATGGCCAGGGGCCGACCCCGATTATTGGTGAATTGGCCTTGATCGCCAAATAACGATACGCCGGCCCGACACCCCCCCTCATCCCTACCCGCCATGTCCCACAACCAACTCGACACCAAATCCCAGGCCTGGTCGGCGCTGTTCTCCGAGCCCATGAGCGAGCTGGTCAAACGCTACACGGCCAGCGTCTTCTTCGATAAACGCCTGTGGGATGCCGATATCACCGGCAGCCTGGCCCATGCCGAGATGCTGGCTGCGCAGAAGATCATCGCTGCCGACGACCTGGCCGCCATCCAGAAGGGCATGGCCCAGATCCGCGCCGAGATCGAGGGTGGCAGCTTCGAATGGAAGCTGGACCTGGAAGACGTGCACCTCAACATCGAGGCGCGCCTCACTCAGCTCGTGGGCGATGCGGGCAAGCGCCTGCACACCGGCCGCAGCCGCAACGACCAGGTGGCCACCGACGTGCGCCTGTGGCTGCGCGGCGAGATCGACCTCATCAGCAATCTGTTGAACGACCTGCAAAAGGCCCTGGTGAGGGTGGCCGAGCAGAATGTGGAGGTGATCCTGCCCGGCTTCACCCACCTGCAGGTGGCCCAGCCCGTGAGCTTCGGTCACCATATGCTGGCTTATGTGGAGATGTTCGCGCGTGATGCCGAGCGCATGGCCGACGTGCGCCGCCGCGTCAACCGCCTGCCCCTGGGGTCCGCGGCGCTCGCCGGTACCAGCTACCCGCTGGACCGTGAGCGTGTGGCGATGACG
>CAUPRZ010000402.1:0-2726 GCA_963513855.1 uncultured Hylemonella sp. | reverse complement strand
CAAGGTGGCCCCGCCCCAACTGCTGGACGAGGTGCTCGCCGCCTCGCGCACCGAACTGCCCCAGGCCGAAGTCATTGCACAACTCGAAAAGAGCTCCGCCCTCGGTGAGGTGCTGTCCAGCGGCCTGCGCACCCTGCAGGCCAAACCCGGCAGCAGCGACGAAGAACTGCGTAACGCGCTGGAAAGCACCGGCCGCGTCGTGACCCACAAGCTGGAGCGTTATCTCACCGCCCTGGCCACCATCGCCTCGGTGGCACCCCTGCTGGGCCTGTTCGGCACCGTGGTCGGCATGATCGAGATCTTCGGCTCGCAATCCCCGGCCGGTGGCACCGGTGGCGGCAACCCCGCGCAGCTCGCGCACGGCATCTCCATCGCCCTGTACAACACTGCCTTCGGCCTGATCATCGCCATCCCCGCGCTGATCTTCTGGCGCTACTTCCGCGCCCGCGTCGACGAGTACCTGCTGACGCTGGAACTGGCCGGCGAACGCCTGCTGCAACACCTGGCCACGCTGCGCACCGCGTCATGAAGCTGCACTTCCGCCGTCCGACGCGCGAAGAGCCGGAGATCAACCTGATCCCCTTCATTGACGTGCTGCTGGTGATTCTGATCTTCCTGATGCTCACGACCACCTATAGCAAGTTCACCGAGATGCAACTGCGCCTGCCGGTCGCCGATGCCGACGCCCAGCGTGACTACCCCAGGGAGATCATCGTGGCCGTGGGCAGCGAGGGCAACTACAGCGTGAACCGTTCGCCCCTCCAGGGCCGCAGTGTGGAAGCCGTGGTCGCTGCCCTGTTGCAGGCCGCCAAGGCCGGCAAGGACCCGGTGGTCATCATCAGCGCCGACGCCAACGCCCGCCATCAATCGGTGGTCACGGTCATGGAAGCCGCGCGCCGCGCCGGTCTGACGCAGATCACGTTCGCGACCCAGTCCTCGGCCCAGGCCGGCAGCCGCTGAAGGCCATGGACAGCCCCGGCCAGCAGCCCGCCTGGCAACGCAAACTGGTCGACAGCTGGCAACACCGCGGCCCCCTGGCCTGGGCCCTGTGGCCCCTGTCCCTGCTCATGGGCGGACTGGTGCGTTTCCGCCAGGGCCTCTACCTCAGCGGCTTCAAGGCGCGTCAGACGGTCCCCGTGCCTATCATCGTGGTCGGCAACGTTGTGGTCGGCGGCGCCGGCAAGACCCCGGTGGTCATGGCCCTGGTGCAGCATCTGCAGGCGCGCGGCCTGCGCCCCGGCGTGATTTCGCGCGGCTATGGCCGGCACACACACGACTGCCGCGAGGTGCTGGACAGCAGCCCGGTGCGCGAAGTCGGCGACGAACCAGCCCTGATCCGCCGCAAGACCGGTGTGCCGGTTTTTGTGGCGACACGCCGCATCGAAGCCGCACGTGCCCTGCTGCAGGCGCACCCGCAGGTCGACATCCTCGTCAGCGACGATGGCCTGCAGCACCTGGCCCTGGCGCGCGACCTCGAGGTCTGCGTCTTCGACGACCGCGGCGTCGGCAATGGTTTCTTGCTGCCTGCCGGCCCCCTGCGCGAACCCTGGCCGCGTTATGTGGACCTGGTGCTGCACACCGGCCGCCACCCGGCCTTCACGGGCTACACCTCGCAACGTGCCCTGGCCCACCACGCCGTGCGGGCCGACGGCAGCCGCGTGGATCTGACCACGCTCGCCGCCGATGGTCGGCCCCTGCTGGCCGTGGCCGGCACGGCACGACCCCAGGGCTTCTTCGACATGCTGCAGGCCCTGGGCCTGCCGCTCACGCTCACGGCCGCCCGACCCGACCACGACGACTATGCCTCCTGGCAACGCCCGCGCGAACGCGACTACACCCTGTTGTGCACCGAGAAGGACGCGCTCAAGCTCTGGGCCCTGCATCCCGACGCGCTGGCCGTTCCGCTGGAGTTCGAGGCCGAGCCGGCCTTCTACGCCGCCTTCGACCGCCTGCTCGATGACACGCTGCAGGCGCGGCTATCATCACCCCATGGACACCCGACTGCTTGAACTCCTGGTCTGCCCCGTGACCAAGGGCCCCCTCGACTACGACCGCGAAAAACAGGAACTGCTCTCGCGCAGCGCACGCCTGGCCTATCCCATCCGCGACGGCATCCCAGTGCTGCTGGAAAACGAAGCCCGCACACTGAGCGACGAGGAACTGGGTCTGTGAGCGCCGCACGGCCGCCCGAAGGCGCTTGCACCGCAGCCCCTCAGGGCGAAGGTACTTAATGAGTTATACGGTCCTGATCCCGGCACGGCTGGCCTCCAGCCGCTTGCCCAACAAACCCCTGGCCGACATCGCCGGCCTGCCCATGGTCGTCCGCGTGGCGCAACGTGTGATCTCCGGCCTGCCCACCGGCACCCGTGTGGTTGTGGCCGCCGACCATCCCTCCATCCTGCAGGCCTGTGCCCAGCATGGTGTCGAGGCCCTGCTCACGCGTGTGGACCATCCCAGCGGCAGCGACCGGCTGGCCGAGGCCTGCGAACTGTTGAAGCTGCCCGACGAGGCCATCGTGGTCAATGTGCAGGGTGACGAACCGCTGATCGACCCGACCCTGGTATCGGCCATGGCCACGCTGCTGCTGCAGCGCCCCGAGGCCAGCATGAGCACGGCCGCCCACCCCTTGCACGAGGTGGCCGACTTCACCAATCCCAATGTGGTCAAGGTCGTGCTCGATGCGCGCGACCTGGCCCTGTACTTCAGCCGCGCGCCCAGCGCCTGGT
>CAUPRZ010000401.1:0-2729 GCA_963513855.1 uncultured Hylemonella sp. | reverse complement strand
TTGCAGGCAGAAATCATCCTCGCCGAGCCGCGCGGCTTCTGTGCCGGCGTGGACCGCGCCATCGAGATCGTGGAGCGGGCCCTGACCAAGTTTGGCCGGCCCATCTAGGTGCGTCACGAGATCGTGCTCAACACCTATGTGGTCAACGACCTCAAGGCCAAGGGCGCGATCTTCATCGAAGAACTGAGTGATGTGCCGCCCGGCGCCACGCTGGTCTTCTCGGCCCACGGCGTGAGCAAGGCCGTGCAGCAGGAGGCTGAAGCCCGCGGCTTCCAGATCTTCGATGCCACCTGTCCGCTGGTGACCAAGGTGCACGTGGAAGTGGCCAAGCTGCACAAGGAAGGTTTTGAATTCATCATGATCGGCCACAAGGGGCACCCGGAAGTCGAGGGCACCATGGGCCAGCTCGATTCCGGCATCCACCTGGTGGAGGATGAGGAGGGGGTGGCCCATGTGCAGCCCCTGCAAACGAGCAAGCTGGCCGTGGTGACGCAGACCACGCTGAGCGTGGACGACGCGGCCAGCATCATGGCGGCGGTGAAGGCCCGCTTCCCCCAGGTGCGTGAACCCAAGCAGCAGGACATCTGCTACGCCACGCAGAACCGGCAGGACGCGGTGAAGATCATGAGCCCGCAGGTGGACGTGGTCATCGTCGTGGGCAGCCCCACCAGCTCCAACAGCAACCGCCTGCGCGAAGTGGCCAAGAAGCTCGGCACCGACGCCTATATGGTGGACAGCGCCGCGGAGCTGCAAGCCGAATGGTTCGAAGGCAAGGGTCGTGTGGGCCTGACGGCGGGTGCTTCGGCGCCCGAGATCCTGGTGCAACAGGTGATCGAACGGATCAAGGCGCTGGGTGCGGTGGCGGTGCGCAAGATGGATGGCATCGAGGAGACCATCAAGTTCCCACTGCCGAAAGGCCTGAAGATCGAGGGCTGAGGCCCAGAACCTACAATTCCGCCATGCTAGACCTGACCCTGCTCCGCAAAGACCTCGACGGCGTGCTCGCGCGCCTGGAGACGCGCAAGAAACCCCAGCCCTTCCTCGACGCCGGCAAGTTCCGTGCACTCGAAGGCGAACGCAAGACGATCCAGACCCGCACCGAAGAGCTGCAGAACAAACGCAACACCCTGAGCAAGCAGATCGGCGCGCGCATGGGCCAGGGTAAAAAGGATGAGGCCGAAGCGGCCAAGGCCGAGGTCAACGCGCTCAAGGGTGAACTGGAAAGCTCGGCTGCGCGGCTGGAGCAGATCCAGACCGACATGCAGGCGCTGTTGCTGGCCGTGCCCAACCTGCCGCACGAGAGCGTGCCCGTGGGCAGCGATGAACACGGTAATGTGGTGGCGCGGACCTGGGGCACGCCTAAAAAATACGACTTCGCCGTCAAGGACCACGTGGACGTGGGTGAGCCCCTGGGCCTGGACTTCGACACCGGCACCAAGCTCACGGGTTCGCGCTTCACGGTCATGAAGGGCGGCATCGCCCGCCTGCACCGCGCCCTCGCCCAGTTCATGCTGGACGTGCAGACGCAGGAGCACGGCTACACCGAGTGCTACACGCCTTACATCGTCAACGCCGACACGCTGCGTGGAACGGGCCAGTTGCCCAAGTTCGAGGAAGACCTCTTTGCCGCCAAGAAGGGTGGCCAGGAAGGCGCGGCCGAAGACGTGGCGCTCTACCTGATCCCCACCAGCGAAGTCACGCTGACCAATTTCGTGCGCGACGAGATCGTGGCCGAAGGGGATCTGCCCCTCAAGTTCACAGCCCACACCCCCTGTTTCCGCTCGGAAGCTGGCAGCTACGGCCGCGATACACGCGGCATGATTCGCCAACACCAGTTCGACAAGGTCGAGATGGTGCAGATCGTGCACCCCGAGAAAAGCTACGAGGCGCTGGAAGAGATGACCCGCCACGCCGAGGCCATCCTGCAGCGCTTAAGCCTGCCTTATCGCGTGATGAGCCTGTGCACGGGCGACATGGGTTTCGGCGCCGCCAAGACCTACGACCTCGAAGTCTGGCTGCCGGCGCAGAACACCTACCGCGAGATCAGCTCGGTCTCCAACTGCGAGGCCTTCCAGGCCCGCCGCCTGCAGGCGCGTTTCAAGAACGCCCAGGGCAAAAACGAGTTGCTGCATACACTCAACGGCTCGGGTCTGGCCGTGGGCCGTACGCTCGTCGCTGTATTGGAGAATTACCAGCGCGCCGACGGCAGCGTGGAGATTCCCGCGGCTCTCCAGCCCTATATGGGCGGCCTCAAGGAACTGCGGGGATGAAGCTGCGCCGCCGTGCCCTGTGCCAGCTGCTCGTGAGCAGTACGGTGCTCGGTGCAGTCGGCGCGCAGGCGGCCGTACTCGAGCTGGGTCAGGCCGCGCCTGATTTTGTGCTGGCCGACCAGGACGGCAAGACCCGCAAGCTGGCCGACTGGCGTGGCAAATGGCTGGTCCTCTACTTCTATCCCAAGAACGACACACCGGGCTGCACCACCGAGGCCTGCAACTTCCGCGACGACTGGCTGCTGCTGCAGGAGCTGGGTGCCGAAGTGGTCGGTGTGAGTGTGGACACCAGTGCCTCCCACGCGGCCTTCGCGCAGAAGTACAAGCTGCCTTTCCCCCTGCTGGCTGATGCCCAGGGCGAGGTGGCGACACGTTATGGTGCCCTCTCGGACTGGGTGGTCTACAAGTTTGCCCGGCGCCAGACCTTCATCGTCGATCCGCAAGGGCGCATCGCACGCA
>CAUPRZ010000400.1:0-2733 GCA_963513855.1 uncultured Hylemonella sp. | reverse complement strand
TCAAAATGTCTTGTCGTGGGCCACCGCGGAACCGGCTTTGCCGGGCCGCTGGTGGCGTCCCCCTGGGGGGAAGACGCCGAAGGCGGCTCAAGGGGGGTCACGCTTTGTAAGGTTTGCCGTAGATCGGCTCCTTGTAGGGAATGGGGGGCAGCTGCCAGGTGCCGGTGGACGGGGGGCGTACCTCAGCGTCCACATGCACGTCGATCACGCAGGGACGCTTGTTCTTGAGCGCCTGCTGCACGGTGGCCCCCAGGTCCTGCGGACGTGTCACGGTGTAGCCGTCGGCGCCGCAGGCGCGGGCCCAGGCGGCGAAGTCGGGGTTGTAGCGTGCGCCGGTTTCGCCGTGGTAGAAGGCCGTGCCAATCTCGCGGCCGTCGAACAGGCCGTACTGCAGGTCGCGGATCGCGCCCCAGGCGAAGTTGTTCCAGATGATCCAGACCACAGGCAGGTTGTACTCCACCGCCGTGCACAGCACATAGGGCGCCATGGTGAAACCGCCGTCGCCGACCACGGCCACGCAGGGCCGGTCCGGCGCGGCCAGGGCCGCACCCATGACACCGCAGACACCAAAGCCCATGCTGGAGTAACCCCAGCTGTTGAGCATGCTCTGCGGACGTTTGGCCTGCCAGAACTGCATGAACCAGTTGTGGTGCACGCCCGAGTCCAGTGCGAGGATCACGTCGTCGGGCAGCACCTTCTGCAGCGTGCCCACCACAAACTCGGGGCGTAGCGGGCTGGTGGAGTCGCTGAAGTGCGGGCGCACAAAAGCTTCCCACTGGGCCTGCCAGCCCTGCACCTGGGCGAGCCAGGGGGCGTAACGCGTGGCCGTGATGTCCTTGCGGCCTGGCAGGGCGTTGAGCAGCTGGCGCGTGAAGACTTTCACGTCAGCCATCACGCCCAGGGTGGGCGCGTAGTTGCGGCCCAGCTCCTGCGGGTCGATGTCTACGTGCACAAGTTTGGTTTTCGGGAAGTTCCAGGAATACCCATCAAACCAGCTGGAAGAGCTGCGGTCGTCGAAACGTGTGCCCAGGGTGATGACCAGGTCGGCGCGGCGGCCGGCCTCGTTGGCGGGGTAGGCGCCGTTGCGGCCGATGAAACCCAGGGCCAGCGGATGGTCGCCACGGATGGCACCCATGCCGTTGGGCGAGGTGATGACGGGAATGCCCAGCTTCTCGGCCAGCTCGGTGATCTCGGGGCCGGCTTCGGACAGGGTGGCGCCGTGACCAATGAAGAGCACGGGTTCGTGCGCCGCGGCCAGCAGGTCCAGTGCGGTCGCCACGTCCAGGTCATTGGCGCCAGGGCGATGCGCGCGGTGAATGTTCGAAGCCGCTGGCAGCTCCACGTCCGCCTCTTCCTGGTAGACGTTGTAGGGAATGTCCAGGTTCACCGGGCCGGGGCGGCCCGTGACCATGGTGTCCATGGCCTGGCGCAGGGCCAGGGGCAGCATGTCCACCCGTGTGGGCTGGAAGGCCCGCTTGACCACCGGGCGCATGACCTGCGCGAAGTCGGCCTGGTTGTGTTTGTACAGCTCCTGGAAGGGCGCGCGGTTGTGCTGCGAGGTCGGTACGTTGGACGTGATGCACATGAAGGCGGACGAGTCCGACAACGCCGTGGCGCAGGACATCACCATATTGGCCGAGCCGGGGCCGGTGGAGGTCAGCGTGGCCACGGGCTTGTGCTTGACGCGGAAGTAGGCGTCGGCCATGTGGCCGGCGCATTGCTCGTGGCGCGGGGAAATGAGCTTGAGCTCGTCCTTCACGTCGTAGAGTGCGTCGAGGATGCCGACGTTGCCGTGGCCGCAGATGCCGAAGATATACGGCACTTTTTCCTGGACCAGGTATTGGGCGATCAGCTCGCCACCTTTCATCTTGGGCATGGTGTACTTTCTCTCTTGTCTGTCAGTGAGGCCTTGCCTCAGTTCGTGGTGAACGTCACGATGCGTTCTTCCGTCATTTCATGCACCGCGTAGTGCGGGCCTTCACGGCCAAAGCCGCTGTCCTTGCTGCCGCCGTAAGGCATAAGGTCCACACGTGAACTGGAGGTCTCGTTCACGTGCACGCCGCCCACCTCCAGCTGCTGGGCCGCGGCCAGTGCGTCGCCCAGGCGGTTGGTGAACAGGCCGGTGGCCAGACCGAAGGGCGTGGCGTTCACACGTGCGATGGCCTGCTCCAGCGTCTTGAAGGGGACGATGCAGACCACGGGGCCGAAGATCTCCTTGCAACCCACCTTCATGTCGTCGCGGATGTTAGTCAGCAGCGTGGGCGGCACCAGCGCGCCCTGGCGTGCGCCGCCGGCCAGGCGTTTGGCGCCCTTAGCCACGGCTTCCTCGATCCAGGCTTCGATGCGGATGGCCGCGTCTTCGCTGATCACCGGGCCGACAAAGGTCTTGGGGTCCTGCGGGTCGCCGCAGGACAGGCCCTGCACCATGGGTGCCAGACGCTGCTCCACCTCGGCCTGCAGAGATTCATGCACCAGCAAGAGCTGCACCGAGGTACAGACCTGGCCGGCCTTGCGGTACCCGGCGTTGACGATCTTGGGCTAGGCGGCGTCGAGTTTGGCGTCGTCGCTCAGGATGGTGCAGGCGATCGAGCCCAGCTCCATCTGCGTACGACGCAGGCCCGCGGCCTGCTGGATGGCCCGACCCACTTCGGTGCTGCCCGTGAAGGCGAAGAAACGCACACGCTCTTCGGCCTGCAGCAGACGCACCACCTCGGCACTGCCATGCAAGACGCT
>CAUPRZ010000399.1:0-2740 GCA_963513855.1 uncultured Hylemonella sp. | reverse complement strand
GTGGCCGCCTGTGCCGCACGTGGTGATGAACTCGTGGGCCACGGCCACAGCAATGCCGAACGCCAGGGCGTGCTGGACGAAGCCGCAGAACACGAGTTGCTCGTGCTCTGCCGCGACCGCATGCGCGCACGCAGCGGCACGGCGCCCACGGGCTGGCTCTCGCCCTGGATCAGCGAAAGCAAGCTCACCCCCGACCTGCTGGCCGAAACCGGCTACCGCTACACGCTCAACTGGTGCCACGACGACCAGCCCGTGCGCATGAGCACACGCAAGGGCCAGGGCCTGTGGTCCATCCCCTACCCGCAGGAGCTCAACGACATCCCCATGATCGTGGGCCGCCAGATGGACGGCAAGGACTTCGCGCAGATGATCGTCGACAACTTCGACGAGATGCTCGAACAGTCGCGCCAGCAACCCCTGGTCATGGGCATCGCCCTGCACCCTTACCTGGTGGGCCAGCCCTACCGTCTGCGCCACCTGCGCCGCGCCCTGCAGCACTTGGCCGCGGCACGCGACCGCGGCGAGGTCTGGTTCACCACCCCCGGCGCCATCTGCCAGCACATGGACGTCATTGCTCAAAAGAATCCCGAGGCCATCACATGAACGCCCCCCTGCCCTTCCCCATCCAAGACACCGTCGGCGCCTGGGTGCCCCACGGCAAGTTCAGCATCGCCGGCCAGGCCGGCGGTCCGCTGGCCGGCCTGAACTTCGCGGCCAAGGACCTGTTTGACGTGGCCGGCCACCCCACCGGTGCCGGCAACCCCAGCTGGCTCGCCACCCATCCTGTGCCCACCGAACACAGCGCCGTCGTCGCGCAGCTGCTGCAGGCCGGCGCCACCCTCATGGGCAAGGTGCTCACGGATGAGCTGGCCTACAGCCTGCACGGCGACAACACGCACTACGGCACGCCCATCAACACGCGCTACCCGGATCGTGTCACCGGCGGCTCTTCCAGTGGCTCGGCCGCGGCCGTCAGCGCCGGCCTGGTGGACTTTGCCCTCGGCACCGACACGGGCGGCTCCACCCGTGTGCCTGCGAGCTACTGCGGCCTCTGGGGCCTGCGCAGCACCCACGGCCTGCTCTCGGCCCGCGGCCTGGTGCCCCTGCACCCCAGCTTCGACACCGCCACCTGGCTGGCTACCGAAGGCGAAGTCTTCGAACGCGTGGGCCAAGTGCTGCTGCCCAGCAGCGCCTATACCCCGCGCCGCCTGCTGCTGCCGCTGGACGCCTGGGAACTGGCCGACGAACTCTTCAGCACCCCGCTGCAACGCGCCCGCGACATCCTGGCCCACCAGCTGTCCGCCGTGCCCGAAGGCCTGCGCGTGGCGGGTGACACGGGCCTGGCCGCCTGGCGCCAGACCTATGTGACGGCCGGCGCCTTTGAAGGCTGGCAGGTGCACGGCGACTGGATCACGAAGACCCAGCCCGTCTTCGCCCCCGCCGTTGCCAGCCGCTGGAAGGCCGCGAGCCAGGTGACGGCTGAAGCCTCAGCCAGCGCACGCGCCACCCAGGCACAGATCCGTGCCCATGTGCACAAGCTGCTGGGCACAGACGGCCTGCTGCTGCTGCCCTCGGCCGCCAGCCTGGCACCGTTGCGCAACGCCGACCCGGCGGATGTGGACGCCGTGCGCCTGCGCACCATGGCCATCACCTGCATCGCCGGCCTCTGTGGCCTGCCGCAGATCAACCTGCCCGTGCGCACGGAGGCCGGTGATATGCTGGGCCTCTCCCTGATGGGGCCTGCCGGCAGCGACCTGGCCCTGATCCAACTCGCACGCCGCCTGCATGCCCAAATCAACTGAGTCCCGCAGTACCGCACGCCCTGGCCGGCGTGCGCCACCCCCGCGCCAGCGCAGCCCCGCCCCGCCCGTGGAAGACGCGGTGACGGAGGGCGACAGCGCCGATGTCGAGGCCCGCATCTACCGCGCCGTCTTCGACAGCGTGATGAGCCAGCGCCTCAAGCCCGGCACCAAGCTGCCCGAGGCGCCCCTGTGTGAACTCTTTAATGTGAGCCGCTCCGTGGTGCGCAAGGTGCTGCAGAAACTGGCACACGACCACATCGTGCAACTGCGCCCCAACCGCGGCGCCATCGTGGCCGTGCCCACACGTGAAGAGACGCGCCAGATCTTCGAAGCCCGCCGTTCGCTGGAAGCCAGCATCGTGCGCCTGGTGGCCGAACGCGCCACCGCACGCGACCTCAAGGGCCTGCGCGAACAGCTGCGCGCCGAACACGAGGCCATGCACCGCTACGACCAGCCCGCCTGGGCCAGACTCGCCAGTGCCTACCACCTGCGCCTGGCCGAACTCTCAGGCAACGAGATACTGCAACGCTATTTGGCCGAAATCGTCTCGCGCTGCTCCCTCATCGTCGCCGTGCACCAGCCCCCGGGCAACGCGGCCTGCGAACACGACGAACACGAACGCATCGTGGACTGCATCGCCAAGGGGGATGCCGAAGGCGCGGTCAAACTCATGGACCAGCATCTGCGTGAGCTGGAAGAGCACCTGATGCTGGTGTCGCCGGGGGATGAGAAGAGTCTGGCGAAGCTGCTGGGACTGGGCTGAGGGCAGCTAGGGCCTGTTCACACTAATTTCTCAAGTGCGAACGGGGTGAAAACGGCGCCAATCTAGGCGCGCGACGACGCCCAGGCTGGCCGCCTGGGCTAGGAGCGCAACAACGAGTGGCGCCGTTTTCACCCCGTTCCCTTCGGGTTGCGGCCAAAAAAGCCATGCGGGGTGT
>CAUPRZ010000398.1:0-2741 GCA_963513855.1 uncultured Hylemonella sp. | reverse complement strand
GGCCTGCCGGATCCAGCGGCAGTTGCAGGCAGCAGGTCACAGCCTGCCGATCTCGATCAATGTGAGCCCGCGCCAGTTCCGCCAGAGCGATTTTGTGACGCGCACGCTGGAGCTGCTCGACCGCGAAGGCGGCGACGCCTCGCAACTGGTCTTCGAAGTCACCGAAGGTCTGCTGCTGGACCACCTGGAGCGCACCATCCAGCGCATGCAGGCCCTGGCCGCGCGCGGCATCCGCTTCTCCATCGACGATTTCGGCACCGGCTACTCCAGCCTGTCCTACCTCAAGCGCCTGCCCCTGCACGAGCTCAAGATCGACCGCAGCTTCATCCAGGACACGCCCCACGACCCGGGTGACACCGCCATCGTCGAGATGATCCTCTCCATGGCGCGCCATCTCGGCCTCAAGGTCGTGGCCGAGGGCGTGGAAACACGCGCCCAGGCCGACTTCCTCGCCGCCCACGGCTGTGACGCCCTGCAGGGCTTCCTCTACGCCCGGCCGCAGCCGCTGGCGGAATGGCTGGCCCAGACCCGTCACAGCCACAGCCTCTTCGGAACCTTGTGAATCCCCAGCCCCCCATGCCCCGCCCCCTGCGCGACCCCGCGCCCATGCTGCACGCCACCCTGCAGCAGTGGGGCGGTCATGATGACCTCTGGGTCTTCGGCTACGCCTCGCTGATCTGGCGGCCCGACTTTGATTTCGAGGAACGCCGTTCGGCGCACGTGCGCGGCTGGCACCGTGCGCTCAAGATGTGGAGCCGCGTGAACCGTGGCACGCCGGAACTGCCGGGCCTGGTCTTCGCCCTGCTCACGGGCGGCAGCTGCCACGGCATGGTGTTCCGTGTGCGGCAGGCACAGGTGCGCGAGGTGCTGCACACGCTCTGGGAACGCGAAATGCCCACCGGTGTCTACGACCCACGCTGGCTTCGCTGCGAGACGCCCCACGGCCCCGTGCAGGCCCTGGCCTTCACGCTCTCACGCCGCAGCCCCAACTACACCGGTGCGCTCAGCGTCGAGCAGTACCGCCGCATCTTCACGCACGCTCAGGGGCGTTACGGCAGCACCCACGACTATGCCCACCAGACCTATGTCTGCCTGCGCGCCCATGGCATCCACGACCGCGAACTCGAACGGCTGCTGACCCAGCACACGCCAGAAACCTCGCGCAGCTGAGGACCGCGCGCTCCGAGAGTCTGTACCGCCAGCAGGGTTGCGCCAGCCGACGGCAGCGTCCTGCCACTCACACCGCTAGAGTGACAGATGCAGGACAACAACCATAACGGAGACACCACCATGCGATACCTTCCCTTGGCGGCCTTGACCGCCCTTCTTGCCGGCTGCGCCACGCCCAGCGGCCCCTCTGCCAGCGCCCAGCTCCAGGCCACACGCGGCAGCAGCACCAGCGGTGACGTCCGCTTCGTCCAGATGGGCGGCAAGGTGCGGGTCAGCGGCGAGGTGCGCGGGCTCAAGCCCGGCGCCGAGCACGGCTTTCATGTCCACGACAAAGGCGACTGCTCCAGCGGCGACGGCATGAGCACCGGTGGCCACTTCAACCCCGGCAACCTCAAGCACGGCGCCCACGGAGGCGCCGAGCACCACGTGGGCGACCTGCCCAGCCTCAAGGCCGACACCATGGGTGTGGCACGTTTCAGCTTCGAATCCGGCAGCATTGCCGTGGGCAGTGGTGCCAACGACATCGTGGGGCGTGGTCTGATCGTGCACCGCGACCCAGACGACTACACGACCCAGCCCACCGGCAACGCCGGGCCGCGCCTGGCCTGTGCCGTGATTGCGCGTCAGTGATCAGGTTTCATTGAGCCACGCGTGACTGCAGGATCTGCTGCGCCTGCAACAGATCCTCAGGGGTGTCAATGTCGGTGATGCAACCCAGGTCATCCACCTCCACCGTCCACAGGCGGTGGCGACGTAGCACCACGGCCGCGCCCTGCTCACCGCCCAGCGCCATCAGCGCTTCCCCGCACGCGCGCGTAAAACGCACGGGGTGGCCCTGCTGGCCCAGGCAGACCGGGCGCACCACGGCCTGATCATCCGGCGCCTCGGCGATACGGCACAGGGTCTCGGGCAGAACGAGGGGCAGGTCGGCCGGCAGGATGAGCCAGCCCTCGGCGTCGGCCGTGGCACGCACGGCCGCGGCGATGCTGTCGCCCATGCCCGGGTGCGGCGCCTCTTCCAGATGCCAGGGCAGGCCGCTGGCACGCACCGCGTCCAGCGTGTGCTGCAGCACGGGTTTGCCGTCCAGCAGGGCCCGCAGCTTGTGCGTACTGCCGCCCGCGGCGAGGAAACGCTCGCCGCGCCCCGACGCCAGCACGATCACTGTCGGTGTCATGCGCGCTGGCTCACACCTGCCGTCACGCAGCCCGGGGCCATGCCGCTTCGATCACTGCCCGCATTCTTGACCTGCACGATCTCGGCCAGGATGGACACGGCAATCTCGGCCGGTGTGCGCGCGCCGATGGACAAGCCCACGGGGCCGTGCAGGCGCGCGAGTTCCTCAGCACTGAGGTCAAAGTGTTCGGCCAGGCGTTGTTTGCGTGTGGCCTGGTTGCGGCGCGAACCCAGGGCCCCCACATAAAAGGCCGCCGACTTGAGTGCCTCCAGTAGAGCCATGTCATCGAGCTTGGGATCGTGCGTGAGCGCCACGATGGCGGTGTGCGCATCGGGCAGCAGCTCGCGCACCACGTCATCGGGCATGCCCGGCAGACGTTGTATCCCCGGCAGATCGC
>CAUPRZ010000397.1:0-2775 GCA_963513855.1 uncultured Hylemonella sp. | reverse complement strand
TAAAACCCCAGGAACTTTGTGCTTAGCACTCGAATCAAGAGAGTGCTAATATCATCGTCTGATGAAGAAAGGAGCACTGGCATGACTGCTGTCTCTGGAGTTTCCACCGCCACGCTGACCGTCGCGAACCCCTGGGCCCTGGTGCCCCCGCTGGGCAATCTGGACGCCTACATCACGGCCGCCAATCGCCTGCCCATGCTCACCCTGGAGGAAGAGCAGGAGTTCGCGCGTAAATTCCGCGACCAGAACGATCTTGAGGCCGCCGGTAAGTTGGTGCTCTCTCACTTGCGTCTGGTCGTGTCCGTGTCGCGCCAGTACCTGGGTTACGGCCTGCCCCACGGCGACCTGATCCAGGAAGGCAATGTGGGTCTGATGAAGGCCGTCAAACGCTTCGACCCGGACCAGGGCGTGCGTCTGGTCAGCTATGCGCTGCACTGGATCAAGGCCGAGATCCACGAATACATTCTGAAGAACTGGCGCATGGTCAAGGTCGCCACGACCAAGGCCCAGCGCAAGCTCTTTTTTAACCTGCGTTCCAAGAAGCAGGGCTACAAGGCCGATGCCGCCGCCGCGGACGCCGCCACCCACCGCGAGACCCTGAACGAGCACGAGATCGATCTGATGGCGCGCGAGCTCAATGTCAAGCGCGAAGAGGTGATCGAGATGGAGACCCGCCTCTCGGGCGGTGACGTGATGCTGGACCCGGGCCCCGGGGATGACGGCGAGGACAGCTACGGCCCCATCGCCTACCTGGCCGACGCCAACCATGAGCCCACGGCCATGATCGAGGCACGCCAGCGCGACCGCCTGGCCAGCGACGGCATCACCCAAGCACTGGCTGCGCTGGATGCGCGCAGCCGCCGCATCGTGGAAGAACGCTGGCTCAAGGTCAACGACGACAGCTCGGGCGGCATGACGCTGCATGAACTGGCCGCCGAGTACGGTGTGAGCGCTGAACGCATCCGCCAGATCGAAGTCGCCGCCATGAAAAAGATGAAGACGGCACTGGCAGAATACGCCTGATCCTGGCAGACGCCTCAACAGGCCCCGACTTGCCGAGAGTCCGGGGCCTTTTTCTTTGGAGACAAGAATGCGATTGACACCTTCCCCCCTGCGGCGCGCACTGCTGGCGTTCGGCCTGATGACCCTGACTGTTGGCGCCCAGGCCCAAGAGGCTGCGGCCTGGCCGACCCGCCCGGTGAAGATCCTGGTCGGCTTCCCGGCCGGCACCTCGCCCGACCTGGTCGCACGCACCCTGGCCGAACCGCTGTCCAAGGCCCTGGGCCAGCCGGTGGTGGTGGAGAACAAACCCGGTGCCGGCGGCAATATCGCGGCCGACCAGGTGGCCAAGGCCACGGATGGACACACCCTGGGTGTGATGATCAACGGCAACCTGACCATCGCCAGGCTGCTCAACCCCAAGACGCCGTATGACCCGGCCAAGGACCTGGCCCCCATCAGCCTGATCGGCACCGCCCCTCTGGTGCTGGCCGCGCCGGCCCAAGCCTCGGGCGCCACGGCGGCCGACTTCCTGGCCAACGCGCGCACCAGCGGCAACAAGTTGAGTTATGGCTCACCCGGCGTGGGCACGGTGGGCCACATCGGTATGGAATTGCTCAAGGCCCGTGCAGGCATCGCCCCTGTGCACGTGCCCTACCCCGGTTACCCGCAGGTGGTCACGGCCATGCTCGGCGGCGATATCCAGCTCTCCATGCTGCCCCCGGGCCTGGCCCAGGCCCAGGCCGCCGCCGGCAAGGTGCGCCTGCTGGGCGTGACCTCGGCCGGCCGCAGCACCCTGGCCCCGAGCATCCCCAGCCTGGCCGAAGCGGGCGTCAAAGACTTCCAGCTCGAGATCTGGAACGCCGTGGCCGGCCCGGCCTCGCTGCCCCAGCCCGTGATCGCCAAACTCTCGGCCCTGCTCAGCGAGATCGCACGCAGCCCCGAAGTGCGGCAACGCCTGTTCCAGCAGGGCTGGCAGGTGGCCGGTGGTTCGTCCGAAGCGCTGGCCCTGCGCATCAAGGCCGACACGGCCGCGCTGGGCAAGATCATTGCGGACCGCGGCATCAAGGTGGAGTGAACACCTGCGCCGGGGACCTGTGTCACCCGCCCAAAAAGAAAGCCCGCTCCGCGGGCTTTCTTTTTGTATCGCGCGACCTGATCACTCGCGCAAGAGCTGCTGGATGTCGACGGCCAGCGCCCCGGCCCCACTGCCGTAACGCGAATACAGACGCAGGCGACCCTGGGTGTCGTAGACGTACATGCCCGCCGAATGGTCCATGGTGTAGCTGCCCTTGGTCTTGCCCTCGACCTTTTTGTAATAGACCTTGTAGTCCTTGGCCAGGGCGGCCAGCTTCTCGGGGCTGTCGGCGTAAAGCGCCAGGAAGCTGGGATCGAAATTGGCCATGTAGGCCTTCATGATCTCGGGCGTGTCACGCTCGGGGTCGACCGTGACGAACAGGCCCTGCAACTTCTCCCCGTTGGCACCAAGAATCTTTTTCACCGCGGCCAGTTCGGTCAGCGAGGTGGGGCAGACGTCGGGGCACTGCGTGTAGCCGAAGAACATGACGACGATCTTGCCGGGGAAGTCCTTGAGCGTGCGCGCCTGGCCCAGGTGGTCGGTCAAGGCAAAGTCCTTGGCATAGTCGGCGCCCGTGACGTCGATCGCCGTAAAAGCGGGCTTGCCGCTCTCGGAACAGGCCCCGAGCAGCAAGGCGCCCCCGGTCAGCAAGGCGACCAGCAAGGTTCGGAAGAGCGTGCGTGGGTGCATGTCGGGCC
>CAUPRZ010000396.1:0-2787 GCA_963513855.1 uncultured Hylemonella sp. | reverse complement strand
CTGCACCATGTGGTGGTGGGTGTTGACGAGGCCGGGCACCACGAGGTGTTTACGCGCGTCGATCACTTCGTCAGCCTGCTCTTGCAGCGCACGCAGGTCGCTGCCCGCAGGCAGCACCTGTTCGATGAAACCGTCGCGGATGAAAAGCGAGGCATCTTTGAGTTCGGTGCGTGCGTCGTCCTGGGTGGCGATGCAACGGGCGTCTTTGATCAGCAGCGTGCTCATTCGAACATCATTCCTGAAGTGCGCGCCAGACGCGCTCGGGGGTGGCAGGGGCGCTCATGGCCACACGGCCATCCTTGCGGGTTGAAGCCACGGCGTCGCGGATGGCTTCCCAGACGGCGATGCCCAGCATGAAGGGTGGTTCGCCCACGGCCTTGCTGCCGAAGACGTTGTCCTCGCGGTTGGCTTCGGGCCAGAAGTCCACGCGCAGTTTGGCGGGCACGTCGCCCGTGGCGGGAATCTTGTAGGTGCTGGGTGCATGGGTGGCGAGTTTGCCGTCGGCGTTCCAGACCAGCTCTTCGCTCGTGAGCCAGCCCATGCCCTGGATGAAACCGCCCTCGACCTGGCCGATGTCGATGGCCGGGTTGATGCTCTGGCCCACGTCGTGCAGGATGTCCACGGCCAGCACACGTGTTTCGCCCGTCAGCGTGTCGATGGCCACCTCACAGCAGGCCGCGCCGTAGGCGAAGTAATAAAAGGGCCGGCCCGTGAGCGTGGTCTTGTCGTAGTGGATCTTGGGCGTGCGGTAGAAACCGTCGCTCCAGAGCTGGATGCGGTTGGCGTAAGCGGCCTTGACCACCTCGCGGAAGTCGCGTGTGCTGCCAGCAGCGTGGATCTTGCCGCTCGAAAAACGCACCTCACCCGCGCCGCAGCCCTGCAGGCCGGCGACAAAAGCGGCCAGGTTCTCGCGCACCTGGCGCGCAGCGAACTGGGCGGCGCGGCCATTGAGGTCGGTGCCGCTCGACGCCGCGGTGGCACTGGCATTGGGCACACGGGCTGTGTCACTGGCGCTGAGCAGCACACGCTCAAACGGCAGGCCCAGCTCGTCGGCCACGATCTGAGCCACCTTGGTGTGCAGGCCCTGGCCCATCTCGGTGCCGCCGTGATTGACCAGCACACTGCCGTCCGCATACACATGCACCAGCGCGCCGGCCTGGTTAAACAAGGTGGCGGTGAAACTGATGCCGAACTTCACGGGCGTGATGGCCAGGCCCTTCTTGAGCACGCTGTGGCTGGCATTCCAGGCGGCGATCTCTGCGCGGCGCTCGCGGTAACGCGAGGTTTGCTCCAGCTTGTGCAACAGAGGCTGGAGGATGTTGTCCTCCACCGTCATCTGGTAGTGGGTGACGTTGCGCTCGGTGATGCCGTAGAGGTTGCGCAGGCGCACGTCCAGCGGGTCCAGCCCCAGCTGGCGCGCGATGTCGCCGAGGATGGTTTCGATGGCGATCACGCCCTGCGGGCCACCGAAACCGCGGAAGGCGGTGTGGCTCTGGGTGTTGGTGCGGCAACGGTAGCTGTCGATGCGCACGTCGCTGAGAAAGTAGGCGTTGTCGCTGTGGAAGACGGCGCGGTCGGCCACGGGGCCCGAGAGGTCGGCGCTGAAACCGCATTCGGCCAACAGGGTGAGCTGCAGCGCAGTGATCAGCCCCATGTCGTCATAAGCCACGGTGTAGTCGTAGGCAAAGGGGTGACGTTTGCCCGTGACCATGAAGTCGTCATCACGGTCCAGACGCAGCTTGACGGGGCGGCCGGTCTTGCGCGCGGCCAGCACGGCCCAGACGGCCAGATGGCCGGCCTGCGTTTCCTTGCCGCCGAAACCACCGCCCATGCGCCGGCACTCGACACGCACGCGGTGGTTGTCCAGCCCCAGGGCATGCGCCACCCAGTGCTGGATCTCGCCCGGATGCTGGGTGCTGCTGTAGATCAGCCACTGCTGCTGTTCCTGCGGCAGGGCGTAGGCGATCTGGCCTTCCAGATAGAAGTGTTCCTGGCCGCCGACCTCGAAACTGCCGCTGAGTGTGTGTTTGGCATTCTTGAGCGCCAACTCGGGTTCACCACGTTTCACGGTGACGGGGGGCAGCACATAACTTTGTGCGGCGTGGGCTTCGCGTGCGGTGAGCACCGCTGGCAGAGCTTCGATATCGAGCTTGACGGCACGTGCAGCGCGGCGCGCCTGCATCACGGTCTCGGCCAGCACCAGGCCGATGACCTGGCCCACGTGCTGCACGGTGTCGCGCGCGAAGATGGGTTCGTCGTGCACAAAGGTGGCGAGCAGCGGGTCACCGGGGATGTCGGCCGCCAGCACCACGTCCACCACACCGGGCATGGCGCGCGCGGCCGTCGTGTCCACGCTTTTGAGTTTGCCGTGGGCCACGGGCGAAAGGATGGGCGCGGCGTGCAGCGTGCCGCGCAGCTCGGGCAGGTCGTCGATATAAGGCGCCAGTCCCTGGACCTGGTGGCGCGCGCTTTCGTGCGCGACGGACTGGCCGCAGGAGAAGACGGGATCTGCAGCGCTCATGACAAGGCCTCCAGCAGCACGGGCTCGCCCTGCGCTTCGCCCCAATAGCGCAGCAGGAGCTGCCCCAGCACGCCGCGCCGGTAATCGGCGCTGGCACGCATGTCGGAGATGGGCGAGAACTCCTGTGCCAGCACGGTGGCCGCCGCTTTAAAACTGGCCAGGGCCCAGGGCTGGCCCGTGAGCGCGGCTTCGGTCTTGAGCGCGCGCACGGGCGTGGCGGCCACACCGCCGGCGCCGATGCGGGCGCCGATGATGCGGCCCTCACG
>CAUPRZ010000395.1:0-2796 GCA_963513855.1 uncultured Hylemonella sp. | reverse complement strand
GTCCAGCGTCGTGCGCCAGGGCAGCAGGGAAGGCGCCTGGAAGGCCATGCCCGAGATCTTGAGCGGCCCGGTCACGGGCTGGCCGTCCACACGGATGCGGCCCATGCTGGGCTTCTTCAGCCCGGTGGTGAGCTTCATGAAGGTGGACTTGCCGCAGCCCGAGGGTCCGACAATGGCGATGAACTCGCCCTGCTGGACCTTGAGGTTGATGGCCTCGACGGCGAAGAGGTTCTGCACCAGCAGCTCGTCGTTGTAGGCCAGCCAGACATCGTCGAATTCGACGAAGGGGGAGGAGGTGATTTCGGTGGGCATGAGGGTCTGCGCAAAAAAATGGCCAGACATGCTGGCCATAGGGATTAGTCAGCCACGAAACTCACTTCTTGGCCGGCGGCAGGATGTTCAGTTCCGCGGCGCTCGGCAGCATGCTGCCGTTCCAGATGGTGCTGGCATCCACGCGGGTCTTGGTGGCGAAGGCGTCGGACACCTGCGAAGCCATCAGCGACAGGCGGCCCGGGTTGATCTGGCCGAAACCTTCGCGGCGCGCGTCAGGGCTGGCGACCACGGCGTCGATGGCCATCTTCAGGCGGCGGGTTTCGAGTTCCACATTGATGATGCCGTCACGCGCCTTCACAGTCTCGATGCCGGCGGCCGGGTTGGCGATCACGTCCTTGGCGCCCTTGGCGAAGGCCTTGAGGAAGGCCTTGATCAGTTCCGGGTTCTCCTTGATCAGCTTGGGGCTGGCGATGACGGCGTTGCCATAGAGCTTCACGCCGAAGTCGGCATAAGGCATGGTGACCACGTCTTCCAGCTTGACGCCACGGGCTTCCAGGTTGAGCAGGGAGGTGAAGGAGAAGCCGGTGATGGCGTCGATGTCACCCCGCACCAGCATGGTTTCACGCAGCGGCGGGTCCATGGCGGTCCAGGCCACATTGCTCACGTCGTTGGCTTTCGAGAAGATGGGGAAGGCCTTGCGGCCGGCGTCGAACACCGGGGCGCCAAGCTTTTTGCCGCTCAGGTCGGCGGGGGTCTTGATGCCCGACTTCTTCAGCGCCATCACGGCGGCCGGCGTGTTGTTGTAGACCATCATGACGGCCACGGGCTTGTTGGGAGCGTCGGGGTTGTTGGCGTGGAATTCCATCAGGGCGGCCATGTCGGCAAAGCCCATGTCATAAGCGCCCGAGGCTACGCGGGTGACCGTGCCGCCCGAGCCGTTGCCGGCGTCCACCGTCACGTCCAGGCCGACATCCTTGAAATAGCCCTTGGCGGCCGGCAGGGTGAAGAGGGCGGCCGGGCCTTCGAAACGCCAGTCCAGCTGGAACTTCAGCGGCTTGGTCTGGGCCTGGGCGCTGGCGAAGCCGGCCGTCAGGGCGAGCGCGACGACGGTTTTGAGCAGGTGGCGTTTGGACATGGAGAACTCCTGGGTTGGGCCTGTAGGCAAGGTATCAATGAGATCAACGCGGGCGTTGGGTGAACGTGATGCAGCAAAAAGGGTGCCAGTTCCAATCGCGGCGGTTCTGGATTGAAAACACAGCTGTATACAGATTGTGGGCGCGCCTGTCCCTGCAGATATTCTGATAAACCCTAAACGGTGCGCACAAGACTGGTGCGGTGCACGCAGTCTGTGCGCGGGGCCAGGCGCTGCCGGCTTTTATTCGGTCCCGGCCAGCTGCGCGGCGGCGCCGCGTTTGCCCAGCTTGCGCACGGCCGCGATGGCCTGCAGCTGGCTGGCGCGGGGCCTGGACTGACCCTTTTCCCAGTGGTAGATGGTCTGCAGGGACACACCGATCAGCTTGCCCATGTCGGCGGCCGACAGGCCCAGCTTCTTGCGCAGGGTGGCAAAGCCATCGGCACGGAAGCGGCGCTGCGGGCCCTCTTCGGCCGCAGAGGCGGCAGCAGGCGCGGCACGGGTGTTCTTGCGCAAGCTGGAGATCAGGCGGCCCTGTTCCGCGAGGCGGCGTTTGAGGGCTGCGATTTCGCTGCGGTACTGCGTGGAGGCTTTTTTGAGGGCTTGGGTTTCAGCGCGGATCTCTTTGCGGGCGATGCGTGAGATTTCTGATTTGAAGAGACTTGCGATATTGGCCATGTCGGTCCTTGCTGGATAGGAAGCCCCACCATCTTAACGAGCGCGGGGAAGGTCTGGAAGCTTGTGTGCACCACGCTGGTCAAAAACACGACCCGTGACGGGGTGTGGGTGTCGGCGTTTATGGCGCGGCGGTGAAGGTGAACATGCCGTCGCGCATGAGGCGCGAGAACTCGGCCTCGATCATCTCCTGCACCACGGGGATGGCCAGCTTGCCCTCAGGTTCCAGCCGGGTGGCCAGCACCAGCAGGCGGGTGAGCTGGACGCCGGTGATCTGCGACATCACCACCTGCGTGGCGTGGCCGGTCTCCTTGAACACCGAGACCGGCATGATGGTCGCCCACGGTCCTTTCTGCACCAGGGCGCGGATGCTATCCACCGAGTCCAGCACGGCCTGCACGTTCAACGTCTTGCCCAGGGGCAGCAACTGACGCTCCACCAGATCGCGGTGCAGGCTGGTCATGAGCAGGGGGATCTTGGCCAGCTGCGCCAGCGAGACGATGGGCCCCATGCCCATGGAGGCATGCGAGACCAGGGCAAAGGGTTCACCCAGCAGGGGCTGCAGCGAGACCGAGCGTCCGATGCCCGGGTTGGTGACCACCGCCATGTCGATGATGCCGCGCTCCAGCCAGTCCAGCAGCTCGGGCGTGAAGGCCTCGCGCGAGCGCAGCTCCACGTCCTGCAGGGTGCGCATGCAATGCGCGAACCGGCCCGGC
>CAUPRZ010000394.1:0-2797 GCA_963513855.1 uncultured Hylemonella sp. | reverse complement strand
ATCGACAAGCTCAAGATCGACCAGTCCTTCATCCGCGATCTGGCCGTGGACCCGGATGACGCTGCCATCGTGCGCGCCATCATCCAGATGGCGCACAGCCTGGGCCTCAAGGCCCTGGCCGAAGGCGTGGAGACGGCCGAGATGCTGGCCCGCCTCCGGGTCTTCGGCTGCGACGAGGTGCAGGGCTACCACTTCGCCCGGCCCATGCCGGCGCAGCAGTTCGAGGCCTATCTGCGTGACAAGTTGTCGGGTGCTTCTTGATCACGAAGCGGGTTCGCGCATGACCCTGGACTACCTGGACTTCGACTACAGCGAGGACGCGCATGGCCACGGCAGCTTCGAGGCCATGGCCTCGGTGCCCGCAACGCGCCTGCCGGCCTTGCAGGCCGAGATTGCACTGGTGCTGGACTGGGCCTGCACGACCTTCCCCGGCCAGCGTGCGCCGCTGGAGGAGGGCGGCGAGTGGGACTATCTGCTGGAGGGGCAGCAGGAGTGGGGCGCGCCGGACGTCATGGTGTACGACGAAGAGACACGACGCGTCAGCAGCCGGCCGGGCCCCTCAGGACCGGTGCGACATGTGGTGACGCTGGCGCTCAGCGGTAGCGCGCAATTCTGCGTGGCGCTGCGCCAGCATTTCGGGCTTTAGGCCGATCATGAAAAAAGCCGCCCTGGGGCGGCTTTTTGTTTCCGGCAGAGCAGCTGCTCAGACCACCTTGGCAATCGCCTGGCAGACGTAGGCGATGTTCTTGCTGTTGAGGGCAGCCACGCACATGCGGCCGGTGTCGGTGCCGTAGACGCCGAACTCGCTGCGCAGGCGCACCATCTGGTCCTTGCTCAGGCCTGAGTAGCTGAACATGCCGATCTGGCTGGTGATGAAGCTCATGTCCTGCTTCACGCCGGCGGCCTTGAGGCCGTCGACCAGGGTCTGGCGCATGGCCTTGATGCGCACGCGCATCTCGCCCAGCTCCTTTTCCCACAGGGCGCGCAGCTCGGGGTTGTTCTGCACCGCGGCCACCACGGCGCCGCCATGGGTGGGCGGGTTGCTGTAGTTGGTGCGGATCACGATCTTCAGCTGGCTCAGCACGCGGTCGGCTTCTTCCTTGCTGGCGCACAGCACGGACAGGGCGCCCACGCGCTCGCCGTAGAGGCTGAAGCTCTTGGAGAAGCTGGTGGAGACGAAGAAGTCCAGACCGGCGGCGACGAACTTGCCGATCACGGCGCCGTCTTCGCTGATGCCGTGGCCGAAGCCCTGGTAGGCCATGTCGAGGAACGCCACCAGGCCCTTGGCCTTGACGGCGGCAATCACCTGATCCCACTGCGCGGCCGTGATGTCGTAACCCGTCGGGTTGTGGCAGCAGGCGTGCAGCAGCACGATGGTGCCGGCCGGGGCGGCCTGGATGTCTGCCAGCATGCCGGCGAAGTCCACACCGCGCTTGGCCGCGTCGTAATAACGGTAGCTCTCGACCGTGAAGCCGGCGCTGGTGAACAGGGCGCGGTGGTTTTCCCAGCTCGGGTCGGAAATCAGCACCTTGGCGCCGGGGTTGAGCTTCTTGAGGAAGTCGGCGCCGATCTTCAGGCCGCCGGTGCCGCCGATGCCCTGCACGGTGGCGACACGACCGCTCTTGACGGGTTCGCTGTCGGCACCGAAGACCAGGCTCTTGACGGCGGCGTCATAGGCGGCGATGCCGTCGATGGGCAGGTAACCACGGGCCGTGGGCTTGTCCATCATGGCCTGTTCGGCGGCCTGCACGCACTGCAGCAGGGGCAGCTTGCCGTTGTCGTCGAAATACACGCCCACGCCGAGGTTGACCTTGTTGGGGTTGGTGTCGGCGTTGAATTGCTCGTTCAGACCCAGGATAGGGTCGCGCGGGGCCATTTCGACGGCGGAAAACATGGACATGTCGGGTTCCTTGAGAGAGTAATGAAGTAGCGGATTCTTTTCACGCCGGCAAGAGACAACGCACGTTACCGGAATGACGTATTCTTTCGGGTTAGACCTAATTTTAGCGGGCTCCAGAATCCCTCCGTCATCAGGTTTCCATGCAAGACGTATCAGCCGCTCCCCTGCCCGAAGTGCCTGCCACCGGCGATGGCGCCGAGGGGCGTTTTGTCAGCTTTCCGGGTTCGCCCTTCGAGCTCTACCAGCCCTATCCGCCGGCAGGTGACCAGCCCGAGGCCATAACTCAGTTGGTGGAGGGGGTTGAGAACGGCGAGGTCTACCAGACCCTGCTGGGGGTGACGGGCTCGGGCAAGACCTACACCATGGCCAATGTGATCGCCCGCATGGGGCGGCCGGCCATCGTGTTTGCGCCCAACAAGACCCTGGCGGCCCAGCTCTACAGCGAGTTTCGCGAGTTCTTTCCGAAAAACGCCGTGGAGTATTTCGTCAGCTACTACGACTACTACCAGCCCGAGGCCTATGTGCCGCAGCGCGACCTTTTCATCGAGAAGGACAGCGCGATCAACGAGCACATCGAGCAGATGCGCCTATCCTGCACCAAGAGCCTGCTGGAGCGGCGCGACGTGGTCATCGTGGCCACGGTCTCGGCCATCTACGGTATCGGCAAGCCCGAGGACTATCACAAGATGATCCTGACCCTGCGTGCCGGCGACAAGATGGGCCAGCGCGATGTGATCGCCCAGCTGGTGCGCATGCAGTACCAGCGCAACGACACGGAGTTCTCGCGCGGCACCTTCCGCGTGCGCGGCGACACCATCGATGTGTTTCCCGCCGAGCACAGCGAACTGGCGCTGCGCATTGAGCTTTTTGACGACGAGATCGAGACCTTGCAGCTAT
>CAUPRZ010000393.1:0-2802 GCA_963513855.1 uncultured Hylemonella sp. | reverse complement strand
CTGATGCCGGGCCAGGTGCACCTGGTGCAGCGTGATCTTGCGCACCTCGGCCTGGCTGGTCTGGATGTGGGCGCGAAGCATCAGCACGGCCTGGTCGCTGCGCTTGCGCTGGATGGCGCGCAGGATCTTGCCATGCTCTTCGTAAGTGGCGTCGATGCGGGCATGGTTGGTGAAGTCCAGGCGCCGGATGATGCGGATGCGGTCGGTCACGTCGCGGTGCACCCGGGTCATCTCGGCATTGCCGGCGGCGGCCACCAGGCTGCAATGGAACTCCTCATCCCACAAGGCGACCTGCCGGATGTCGCTGCTGCGCTCGGCTGCGGGCACCAGCCAGATGGCGGCGATGCGCTCCAGCAGTTCGCGGTCCACGTGCACATCGTCGGCGCAGATGCGCTGCACGGCCGTGGTTTCCAGCACCATGCGCAGGTCGTAGAGCTGCTCGAATTTCTCGAAATCGAAGGGCAGCACACGCCAGCCGTTGCGGAACAGCACCTCCACATACCCTTCCTGCTGCAGGCGCAGCAGGGCCTCGCGCACGGGCGTGCGCGAGACACCCAGGCGTTCACTGAGTTCGTTTTCGGTGAAACGGTCGCCGGGCACCAGCTTGAAGTCGGCCACGTCCTGCTTGAGCTGGACGTAGACCAGTTCGGCGCGCGAGCGATGGACAGGTGCTACAGCCTTGGCAGCGGGACGACGGGTGGCGGTGGTGTGCACGGGCGCAACTTTATCAAGTTTGCAGTGCCGCCAGCAGAACAGAACTCGGGGCCGTCCAGCCCACGATGGCGCCCTGGGCGTGGATCATCTCCACGGTGGCGGCCTTGAAAGCGGGGAAATAGCTCTCGGTGCAGTCCGTCAGCAGCAGGCCCTCGTAACCGCGGTCATTGGCCTCGCGCATGGAGGTCTGCACGCAAACCTCGGTGGTCACGCCCATGAAGAGCAGGTGCGTGATGCCGCGGGCCTGCAGCGTCTCGTGCAGACCGGTGGCGTAGAAGGCCCCCTTGCCCGGCTTGTCGATCACAAGCTCCCCCTCGACGGGAGCGAGCGCGGGAATGATCTGGTTGCCTGGCTCGCCCATCACCAGGATACGGCCCATGGGACCGGCATCACCGATGCGCAGACTGGGGTTGCCGCGCTCGCGTTTGGCTGGCGGGCAGTCGGACAGATCGGGCAAATGCGCCTCGCGTGTGTGCACCACCAGGCCACCGGCCAGGCGCCAGGCGCCCAGCACGGCTTGGCAGGCCGGCACGATGGCTTCGAGCAGGGACACATCGTTGCCCAGGGTCTCGCCAAAGCCGCCGGGTTCGATGAAGTCGCGCTGCATGTCGATGATGACCAGGGCCGTGTGCGCGGTCTCGAACTCGAACACAAAGGGGTGGGCGGCTATCTTTTTCACAGCAGGGGCTCCTTGGGTCCGGCGATGCCGGCCGCCTGCAGCCGGGCCGCTGCGCGCAGCACGAGGTGTTCGTTCCAGGGCGCGGCAATCAGCTGCACCCCCAGGGGCAGGCCCCGGGTGCCCTCGGGCCACATGGGCGCCACCACCACGGGGCAACCCGCGAAGGAAATGGGCTGCGTGAGCAGGCCCATGGAAGGTCGGGTGGGATGGCGCTGCCCGTTGACCTCGATGAACTCCTGGCCCAGCAGGGTCGCGCTGACCGGCGTGGCCGCGCACAACAGCACATCCCAGTCGGCGAAGAGCGCATTCACGCGATCACGGTAGGCGCGGCGGAAACGCTGCGCGCGCACATACCAGTGCGCGGGCTGCAGCGCACCCGCAATGAAGCGATCCACCGACACGGGTTCGAAATCTTCCGCACGCTTGCGTAGATCTTCCAGGTGCAGGCTGCCGCCCTCGCTGGCCGTGACGATAAAGGCCGCCGCACGGCCCAGGGCCGCATCCGGCCACTCCACCTGCTCGCGCGCGCCCAGCAGCTGCGCCGCCTGGGCCACCACCGCCCGCGCCGGTTCGCTCGCGTGCTCATGGAAATAGCCACCGAGCACCCCGATGCGCAAACCCTCAACACCTGCGGACAGCGCAGGCGCGGCCGGTTGCACACGCAGCGCGTGACAACCCGGGTCCAGCGGGTCCGGCCCCTGCATGGCGTCGTAGGCCAGGGCCAGGGTCTCCACGCAGTCAGCGATGGGGCCGAGGTGGTCGATGCTGTGCACAAAGGGATAGGTGCCACGTCGTGTCAAGCGGCCGAAGGTGGGCTTGAGCCCCCAGACCCCGCACAAGGAGGAAGGTACGCGGATGGAACCATTGGTGTCCGAGCACAGGGCCAGCGGCACCTGGCCGGCGGCCACCGTAGCGCCCGAGCCACCCGAAGAACCGCCCGCGGTGCGGCCCAGATCGTGCGGGTTGCGCGTGGCGCCGTAATGCGTGTTCTCGGTGGTGAAGCCGTATGCGTACTCGTCCATATTGAGCCCTCCCAGCAACACGGCCCCGGCCGCCTGCAGGCGCTGCACCAGCACGGCGTCCTCCTGCGCAGGCGGCAAGCCGCGGTTGACCTTGGAGCCCGCCAGTGTGGTGAGCCCCTGAATGTCAAAGAGGTTCTTCACCGCATAGGGCAGGCCCGCCAGCGGAGGCAGCGTTTCACCGGCAGCCCGGCGCCGGTCCACGGCGGCGGCTTCGGCTCGTGCACGCGCCACCGTGCGGTCGGTGTAGGCGTTGACCTGGGTCTCGGTTTCTGCGATGCGCACGATCGAACGTTCGCACACTTCGGCAGCCGAGATCTCACCCGCCGCGATGGCGTTCAGCAATGCGGCGCTGTTCATGAACCCACCTGCGGAAAAGGCGCGGGCCGG
>CAUPRZ010000392.1:0-2805 GCA_963513855.1 uncultured Hylemonella sp. | reverse complement strand
TAGGAAACCACCATGAACGCACCTGCCCTGCACCACATCCCCAACCGCAGCAAACCCCTGCCCCCGCTGCGCGTGGGTGTTGGCGGCCCCGTGGGCTCGGGCAAGACCACCTTGCTGGAAATGCTCTGCAAGGCCATGCGCGAGCAGTACGACCTGGTCGCCATCACCAACGACATCTACACCAAGGAAGATCAGCGTCTGCTGACCGTCAGCGGCGCGCTGCCGGCCGAACGCATCATGGGCGTGGAAACCGGCGGCTGCCCGCACACGGCCATCCGCGAGGACTGCTCGATCAACCTCGAGGCCATCGACCGCATGCTGGTGGACTTCCCCAACGCTGACGTGGTGTTTGTCGAATCCGGCGGCGACAACCTGGCCGCCACCTTCAGCCCCGAACTCAGCGACCTGACGATCTACGTGATCGACGTGGCCGCGGGCGAGAAGATCCCGCGCAAGGGCGGCCCCGGCATCACCAAAAGCGACCTCTTCGTGATCAACAAGACTGACCTGGCGCCCTATGTGGGCGCCAACCTCGACGTGATGAAGGCCGACACCGAGCGCATGCGCGGCGCCAAACCCTTTGTGATGACCAACCTCAAGACGCTCGTCGGTGTGGACGAGGTGGTGCAATTCATCGAGACGCGGGGTCTGCTGAAAACCTGAGGTCCGACAGCCTCAAGGACTTCAACGCAGGGCGGCTCCCTGCCCCTTGAGCAACTCGCGCAAGACCGAACGATGGCAATGGGCCTCGTCCTCACAGTAGCAGCCCACTGAAAAATGGCTGTCTTTCGACAGCATCGCCAGGAGCGCCAGCGCCTGCGCCGCTTCAGGTGCCGCCATCTCCTTGCGGTAGCGCTTGATGAAAGAAGTCCACTGCGCCGCTGTCTCGGCAGCCTGGCCCAGCTTCATGGTCTCGGCGCTGGGCGCCAGCAGGGGGAACCAGGTGTCATACCAGTTCTGGCGTGCAAATTCACTCTTGGGCACACCGCGCGGTGGCCGGCGCACGGTGCCGATACGTGTGCCTTCGTCCGGCGCGCGCGGGCTGCCGAGGCGAACGATGCGTATGCTCATAGGCCTTTCTCCTGCTTCAGCCCTGACGTCGCAGCAGGGCGCAGATGTCGGCTCGCCCGACCCAGCCGCGCCAGAACCCCAGGGCCATGATGGCCGTGGCCAGGACCAGCATGGGCCACTCGGCATGCAGGGCATGGGTGAGCACGGCACCGATCATGAAACAGCCCAGGCCAGCCGCCACCAAGGCCGTGATGCGCCGCCACAGCAGAGCCAGACCGGACAGCACCTCGATAAGACCGGTGAGATACATGAACCACAGCGGATAACCCCAGCGCGCAAACGCAACCCGCTCGAATTCCAGGCCAGCCAGCTTGGCCAGACCCGAACCGAGAAAGATCAGCACCAGCAGTCCGGTGGTGATTTGCAGTTTCATGGCCGAGTCTCCTTATCCCAGTCTTCTCACAGTCAGCGTGAAAATTGACCGCTGACCTTGGTGATAACCATTATGGGGTCATGCCATGGCCCGGGCTAGCATGGCCTGCGCCCCGCAATGCGGGCCTACTCTCGCAAAAAGGAATCTCCGTGGAACAGCAACGCATTGCCATCATCGGCCTGGGCCGCATCGGCTCGGCCTTCCTGAAACAGATGCTGCTCAAGCGCAGCCAGGGCATCCATCTGGTCTGCGCCGCCGAAGCCGCCGACACCCCGGGCCGCCAGCTGGCGGCACAGTCGGGCATCGCCCTCAAGTCGCTCGACGACATCGTCGCCCTGGGCAAGGAAGTCGACGTGGTCTTTGAGCTGACCGGCCTGCCCGAGGTGCGCCGCGAACTGCGCGACAAGCTGGTGGCGGCCAAAAACGCGCACACGGTGATCGCTTCCGAAACCATCGTGCGCGTGATCTGGGCCCTGATCAGCGACGACGCGCTACCCGTGATCGAAGGTCGCAAGACCGGCTACTGAGCCGGCCCCTCACTCATCTCAGTGATGATGGCCGTGTGCCCCGTGCACATGGCCATGGGCGATTTCCTCGGCAATCGCGGCCCGCACTTCCAGCACCGTGATCTCCACCCGCAGGGCCTGGCCGGCCAGCGGGTGGTTGCCGTCGAGATGCACCTCGGGGCCCTTGATCTTCTTGACCGTGAAGACGTGCACATGCCCGTCCTCGCCCCGGCCTTCCAGCTGCCCGCCGACCTTGACCCCGGGCGGGAACTGGGTCTTGGGGATCACCTGCACCAGGCGTTCGTCATACTCGCCGAAAGCGTCGACCGGTTGCAATTCCAGCGTGGCCTGGTAGCCCACGTCCTGGCCCTCCAGGGCCGCTTCCACCTTGGGGAAGGTGTTGCCGTAGCCGCCATGCAGGTAGGCATTGGGCTCCTTGCCGTCTTCAAGCAGCTTGCCGCTGGCCAGCTCGGTGATGCGGTAGCGGATGGTGACGGCGGTGTCTTTGGTGATTTTCATGATGCGGGTAGGGTTCTGCAGCCGGCGGCCGGAAGTGAAATAATGACGGATTCGTACGCAAGGATACCCAATATGAGCGACACCCAGCAACGCATCGACGACCTCGTCAAACAGAACAACGTGCTCCTTTTCATGAAGGGCAACGCCAGCTTCCCCCAGTGCGGCTTTTCCGGCCGCGCCATCCAGATCCTCAAGGCCAGCGGCGTGGATCCGAAAAACGTGAAAACCGTGAACGTGCTGGAGGACGACGAGATCCGCCAGGGCATCAAGGACTACAGCAACTGGCCGACCATCCCCCAGCTCTATGTCAAGGGCGAGTTCATCGGCGGTTCGGAC
>CAUPRZ010000391.1:0-2820 GCA_963513855.1 uncultured Hylemonella sp. | reverse complement strand
GCCGTGCTCATGGTGGAAGAAGGCCAGCCCGAGTACATCGAGCAGGAACTGGCCACGATGCTGCGCCGCGCCGACATCCCGCTGCTGGTGCTCAACGTCACCTACCCCCTGGTGCCCGAGGAACTCAGCACCTTCTGCATCGGCAAGCGCGCCGTGCTCATGGTGGAAGAAGGCCAGCCCGAGTACATCGAGCAGGAACTGGCCACGATGCTGCGCCGCGCCGACATCCAGACACCCCTGCACGGCAAGGACATGCTGGCCGTGGCCGGCGAGTACTCGGCCGAGGTCATGGCCGGCGGCCTGGAAAAATTCCTGAGGCTGTACCGCTCCGAGCTCTTGAGCGCCTCGGTGCCCGAGTGGTTGAACCACAACCGCGAACGCCGCGCCACCATCGCCAAGGAACTGGGCTCGCCCTTGCCGGCCCGCCCGCCGGGCATGTGCATCGGCTGCCCAGAGCGCCCCGTGTTCTCGGCGCTCAAGCTGGCACAACAACAGGTGGGCGACGTGCACATCGCAGGCGACATCGGTTGCCACGCCCTGGCCACCTTCGAGCCCTTCTCCTTCGGCCATTCCATCCTAGGTTACGGCATGTCCCTGGCCAGCCGCGCCGGTGTCTCGCCCATGATGAACCGGCGTGTGCTCTCGGTCATGGGTGACGGCGGCTTCTGGCACAACGGCCTGCTGACCGGTGTGCAAAGCGCGCTCTTCAACGGCGACGACGCGGTGCTGCTGATCTTCAAGAACGGCTACACCTCGGCCACCGGCACGCAGGACATCATCTCCACGCCGGGCGACGAAGCCAAGGACGGTGCCGTCGACAAACGCGACAGCGTGGTCCACACCAACCAGACCATCGAAAGCACCCTCAAGGGCCTGGGCGTGCAATGGCTGCGCACCGTCACCACCTACGAGGTGGAGAACGTGCGCAAGACCCTGGTGGACGCCTTCACGTCCGACTTCAACGGCCTCAAGGTCATCATCGCCGAGGGCGAATGCCAGCTGGAACGTCAGCGCCGCATCAAACCCTGGCTGGCCAGCCTGCTGAAAAAAGGCAAACGCGTCGAACGCGTGAAGTACGGCGTGGACGAAGACGTCTGCAACGGCGACCACGCCTGCATCCGCCTCAGCGGCTGTCCCACGCTCACCCTCAAAGACAACCCGGATCCGCTCAAGGTGGACCCGGTGGCCACCGTGATTGACGGCTGCGTGGGCTGCGGCCTGTGCGGTGCCAATGCGCACGCGGCCACGCTGTGTCCTTCCTTCTACCGCGCCGAAGTCGTGCAGAACCCGCGCTGGCACGAACGCCTGTTGGGCAGCATCCGCCGCTCCGTCGTACGCGCGCTGCAACCCGCATGAATATGGCCCCCACACTTGCCACTCCGTGTGCTGCGCTGCCCCCCGAGGGGGCCGCGTTTTGCCGTGGGGCGGCCCGGCGGCAAAACATCCTCCACACGACATGACCCAACAACCTATCTCCCTCCTCCTCTGCGCCCTGGGCGGCGAAGGCGGCGGCGTCCTGACCGAATGGCTGGTGGAAACCGCCCGCCATGCCGGCTACCCCGTGCAAGCCACCTCCATCCCCGGCGTGGCACAGCGCACCGGTGCCACCACCTATTACCTTGAAGTCTTCCCCGTGCCGGTGGCCGAACTCGGCGGCAAGCGTCCTGTGCTGGGCCTGTACCCGGTGCCGGGCCGTCTGGACGCCCTGGTCTCCAGCGAACTGCTGGAAACAGTGCGCCAGATCAGCCTGGGTCACGCCAGCAGCGACCGCACCCTGGTGCTGAGCTCCACGGCGCGTGCGCTGACCACCATGGAAAAAATGCAGATGGGTGACGGCCGACGCGACGCGCAGGGGCTCATGCAGCTCGGCGCCGCGCACAGCCGTGCCCACCACATGCTGGACATGGCCGAACTCACGCGCCAGGCCGGCACCATCGTCAGCGCCGTCATGCTGGGCTGCATCGCCGCCAGTGGCCTGCTGCCCCTCAAGCGCGAAGACTACGAACAGATCCTGCAGGGCAGCGGCGGCAGTGCCCAGGCCAGCCTGCGCGGTTTTGCCCTGGGTTTTGACGCTGTGCAGGCCCAGCGCACGCAGGCACAGTTTGTGGAACAGGTGCTGGCTGCAAAACCTCCGGCAGCCCCGGTGACACCGGCAGCGGCCGTGCCGGCCCTGCCCGCCGCGGTGGCCGCGCTGTTCCCCAGCGTGCTGCATGAACTCATCACCCTGGGCCATGCACGCCTGGTCGAATACCAGAACGCGGCCTACGCGCAGCGTTACGTCGAACACCTGCAGCAGGTGCTGGCGGCCGAACGCAGCAGCGACCCGCAGGGCACACGCGGCTGGGCCGTGACGCGCGAGATGGCGCGCTGGCTCGCGCTGTGGATGGCCTATGACGACATCATCCGCGTGGCCGACCTCAAAAGCCGCGCCAGCCGCTGGCAACGTGTGATCGGCGAGGTCAAGGCCAGCGAGGACGACCTGCTCAAGCTCTACGACCACTTCAAACCTGGTGTGCCCGAGTTCGCCGACATGCTGCCGCCCGGCCTGGCCCGGCGTCTGGTGGCCTGGGACCGCCAACGTGTGCTGACTGGCAAGACCGCCTGGGCGCTGCCGCTCAAGGTCGGCACGCATTCGGTCTTCGGCATGCTGGCCCTGCGTGGTCTGGTGGCCTTCAAGTGGCTGCGCCCACGCGGCAGCCGTTACCTCAAGGAACAGGCCCTGATCGGCCAGTGGCTAGCGGCCGTGAACACGGCCACGGCACGCCACTGGGCCACGGGCCACGAGGTCGCGCAGTGCGGCCGCCTGATCAAGGGTTATGG
>CAUPRZ010000390.1:0-2827 GCA_963513855.1 uncultured Hylemonella sp. | reverse complement strand
CCCTGATCGAACAGATGCAGCACAAGGGCATCACGCGGCCTGCCACGCTCTACTGGGGCGGCCGTCGCCCGGCCGATCTGTACATGCACGACTGGGTGTTGCAGAAGATGCAGGAGATGCCCCATCTGCGTTACGTGCCCGTGGTGTCCGACGCCCAGCCCGAAGACCACTGGGCCGGCCGGACCGGTTTTGTGCACCAGGCCGTGCTGCAGGATCTGCCCGATCTTGCAGGCCACCAGGTCTATGCCTGCGGTGCACCCATCGTGGTGGACTCGGCGCGGCAGGATTACGCCCAGGCCGGCCTGCCTGAGGAGGAGTTCTACGCCGATTCCTTCACGAGCGAGGCTGACAAGCACGGTGCAACTGTGCTTGCGGCGTAGGCTGAATCGCGCAGCGAAGTCAAGGTGCGTAGCACCGTGCCGTAGCCACAAGCTCAAGGTTGCGGCCAACAAAAAGCCCGCTGTCGAAAGACGGCGGGCTTTTTGATGCCTGCGTTCAGGACTTGGGGGCCTTGGGTCGGTCCTTGCGCCCATCGTGGTTCATGTCGCGTTGGCGGTCATGCTTCTCGCGGCGGATGTCACGGCTGGTACGGTCCTGCACATTGTCCATGTGGGCGCGCTCCTTGGCGCTCACCTTGCCGTCGGCCTTGGCCCGCTCCTCGACACGGTCCACACGTTCCTGTTTCTTTTCCATGCGATTGGCTTCGCGCGGGGTCAGCTGGCCGGAGGCCGTGCCCTGCTCGATGCGTTTTTCCTGGTTTTCCTGGCGCTGGTCCACCTTGGGGGTGGCCGTCTGGGCCAGGGCTGTGCCGGCGACAGCCAGAGTCAGAACACTGAACAAGATCCGGGTCTTCATGGGCATCTCCTGGTGATGTGGGGCATGGCAACGATCGCCATGGAACTGCAACGCGCCGGGACCGTCAGGTGGACGACATGAATCCATCAAGTCTTGTAAAGGGATGTCACCAATGACGGCGAGCCGGTATTTCGCACAATAGAGGGATGAAACGTCACCTCCTTCCCCTGCTCGCCCTGGCCACGCTGATCCTGGCCAGTCCCCCGGCCCTGGCCCAGACCAAGCCCATCCGCCTCATCGTGCCCTATGCCGCGGGCGGCCCCATCGACATCACGGCGCGGGCCCTGGCCGAGCGTGTCAAGGACACGCTGGGGACGGTCATCATCGAGAACCGGGCCGGTGCCGGCGGCAATATCGGCGCCGATGCCGTGGCCAAGGCTGCGCCCGATGGACTGACCATCGGCATTGCGGCCACCGCCACCCATGCGGTCAACCCCTGGCTCTACAGCCGTATGCCCTACAAGGCCGACGCGGATTTCGCACCCATCACCCAGATGCTGCGTGTGCCCAATGTGCTGGTCATCAATGCCGAGACCGCACAACGTTTGAACATCCAGAGCCTGCAGGATCTGATCGCCTACGCCAAGGCCCACCCCGGCAAGCTCAACTACGGCAGCGGTGGCAACGGCAGTGCGGGCCATCTGGCCGGTGAGCTGTTCAAGGCCCAGGCCGGCATCTACGCCGTGCACATCCCCTACAACGGCGGCAACCCGGCCCAGCTGGCCCTGCTGAGTGGCCAGGTGGATTTCAACTTCGACAACCTGGCCACGGCCTCGGCCAATATCCGCGCCGGCAAGCTCAAGGCTCTGGCTGTCACCACGCTGCAGCGCTCGCCCACGCTGGCCCAGGTGCCGGCCGTGGCGGAGACGCTGCCCGGGTTTGCAGTGGATACGTGGTGGGGGCTGGTGGCCCCCGCAGGGACACCCCAGGATGTGCTGGCACGTCTGAACCAGGCCTTTGTGGTGGCCCTGCAGGCGACCGAGACGCAGATGCGTTTTGCTGCGTTGATGGCCGAGCCTGTGCCCACCACGCCTGAGGCCTATGGCAGCTTCATGAAAGCCGAACTGGCCAAATACGCAAAAGTGGTGAAAGCCTCTGGCGCCAGAGTGGACTGAGTTTCAGCCCTCGCCCAGATAGGCGGCACGCACGGCCGGGTCGTGCAGCAGTTGCTGCGCCGGGCCGTGGAGCGTGACCAGGCCGGACTCCATGACGTAGCCGCGGTCGGCGATGGACAGGGCCCGGCTGGCGTTCTGTTCCACCAGCAGCACGGTGGTGCCTTGGCTGTGCACCTCGCGTACGACTTCGAAGATCTTGTCCACCATGATGGGGCTCAGGCCCATGGAGGGTTCGTCCAGCAGCAATAGCTGGGGCCGGCTCATGAGGGCGCGGCCCATGGCCAGCATCTGCTGTTCGCCGCCGGAAAGCGTGCCGGCCAGCTGGGCCTGGCGCTCCTTGAGGCGCGGGAACAGGGTGTAGGCGCGGTCCAGGTCGGCGGCGATGCCGTCTGCATCGTTGCGCACGAAAGCACCCATGAGCAGGTTCTCGTGGATGCTCATGCGGGTGAAGACGCCGCGGCCTTCGGGCACCATGGCCAGGCCCTGGCGCACCAGATCCCAAGGGCCCTGGCCACGCAGGGTCTTGCCCAGGTAGTGCACATTGCCGCTGCAGGGCAGGCTGCCCGTGACGGCCTTCATGGTGCTGGTCTTGCCCGCGCCGTTGGAGCCGATCAGGCAGACCAGTTCACCGCGTTTGACCTCGAAGTCCACGCCCTTGACGGCCTGGATGCCACCGTAGGCGACCTTGAGGCCGCTGACCTGCAGCAGCACGTCCTTGTTTACTTCACTCATGTTGCCGTGGCCTCCGCGGCGGTCTTGGCGCCACCGTGGCCCAGATAGGCCTCGATGACTTTTTCGTTTTTCTGCACTTCGGCCGGTGTGCCTTCGGCGATTTGGCGGCCGTAGTCCAGAACCGT
>CAUPRZ010000389.1:0-2834 GCA_963513855.1 uncultured Hylemonella sp. | reverse complement strand
TGTCGGGAGCGACCTGGTAGGGCGGTGCGTCACCCTTGGGCTGGACGGTGATGCTTTTGGTCTCGCCGCCCACGCGCAGCTCGTCGATGCGTGAACCCGCGTCTTCGTGGCGGATGCGTTCGATGGTTTGCTCGGGGACCTTGCTGGCGGGCGCTTCGGCAGGGGCCGGCAGCCTGGCCGGGGCCTGGGCGAAGGCGGCGGCCGAGGCCAGGCCGCAGAGCAGCAAAATGAGGCGGGCGGGGACAAGTGCGGCGTGCATGCGGCAATTGTAGGCGGCGGGCGGTGGGCGGCCCTGCGCAGGCACAATCGGCGTCTGATACACGGATCCTCCCCATGAGCGACAAGAAAACCCTGCTGCTGGTCGACGGTTCCAGCTACTTGTACCGCGCCTTCCACGCCATGCCGGACCTGCGCGCCGTGCCGGGCGACCCGGCGAGCCCGCCCACCGGGGCTATCCGCGGCATGATCAATATGCTGCAGAGCCTGCGCAAGGAGGTGCCCGCTGACTACGCGGTCTGTGTCTTCGACGCCAAGGGGCCAACCTTCCGCGACGAAATCTATCCCGAGTACAAGGCCCAGCGCTCCCCCATGCCCGACGATCTGCGCGCGCAGATCGCACCCATCCACGAAGTGGTGCGCCTCATGGGCTGGAAGGTGCTGGATGTGCCGGGCGTGGAGGCCGACGACGTGATTGGCACGCTGGCGGTGCTTGGCGCCGGGCAGGGCGTGGAAGTGATCGTCAGCAGCGGCGACAAGGACCTGGCCCAGCTGGTCACGCCCCACATCACCATCGTGGACACCATGAATGGCAAACGCCGTGACGTGGCGGGTGTGGAGGCCGAGTTCGGTGTGCCCCCGCATCTGATGATCGACTACCAGACCCTGGTGGGCGACGCCGTGGACAACGTGCCCGGGGTGCAGAAGGTGGGGCCTAAGACGGCGGCCAAGTGGCTGCAGGAATACGGCTCGCTGGACAACATCGTGGCCAATGCCGACGCCATCAAGGGCGCGGCTGGCGAGAACCTCAAGAAGGCGCTGGACTGGTTGCCCACGGGCCGCCAGCTGCTGACCATCAAGACGGACTGCGATCTCAAAGACTGGGTGGACGGCCTGCCCGCGCTGGATGCTGTGGCCGTGGGTGAGCCCGACACGGCGGCGCTCAAGGACTTCTACGAGAAATATGGCTTTAAAGGCCTGGCGCGTGCCGTGGCTGGCGAAGCGGCGCCCGCGCCGGCGGCCAAGACCAAGGCCGTCGACGATAGCAATCCCGGCCTGTTCGACGAACCGGCGGTGCCGGTCGCCCCGCGCGTGAGCCAGCTCAAGTACGACACCATTGTCGACTGGGCGGCTTTTGATCAGTGGCTGGCCAGGCTGCAGGCCGCCGAACTGGTGGCTATTGACACGGAAACGACCTCGCTCGATGAGATGGTGGCCGAGATCGTGGGCATCTCTTTCAGCGTGGTGCCGGGTGAGGCGGCTTACATCCCGCTCACACACGACTACCCCGATGCGCCCACCCAGCTGCCGCGCGACGAGGTGCTGGCCAAGATGAAACCCTGGCTGGAGAATCCGGCCGCGCACAAGCTGGGCCAGCACATCAAGTACGACCGTCACGTCTTTGCCAACCACGGCGTCGAGGTGCAGGGTTATGTGCACGACACCATGCTGCAGAGTTATGTGCTCGAAGTGCACAAGCCCCATGGCCTGGCCAGCCTGGCCGAGCGCCACCTGGGGCGCAGCGGCATCCAGTACGAAGACCTGTGTGGCAAGGGGGCCAAGCAGATCTCCTTCAGCCAGGTCGCTATCGACAAGGCGGCCGAATATTCCTGTGAAGACTCGGACCAGACCCTGGACGTGCACCGCACGCTGTGGCCGCATCTCTTGGCCGACGAGAAGCTGAAGTTCATCTACGAGCTGGAGATCAAAAGCTCCGAATCGCTCTACCGCATCGAACGCAATGGCGTGCTCATCGACGCGCCCACGCTGAGCACCCAGAGCCATGAACTCGGTCAGCGCATGTTGCAGCTTGAGACCGAGGCCTACGAGCTCGCGGGCCAGCCCTTCAACCTGAGCAGTCCCAAGCAGATCGGCGAGATTTTTTTCGTCAAGCTGGGCCTGCCCATCGTGAAAAAGACCGCCACCGGCGCGCCGAGCACGGACGAGGAGGTGCTGGAGAAACTGGCCGAAGACTTCCCCTTGCCGGCCAAGATCCTCGAACACCGGGGCTTGGCGAAGCTCAAGGGTACCTACACCGACAAGCTGGCCCAGCTGGCCCTGCCGCGCACGGGCCGTGTGCACACGCACTATGCGCAGGCCGTGGCCGTGACGGGGCGTTTGTCGAGCAACGATCCCAATCTGCAGAACATCCCGATCCGCACGGCTGAGGGCCGGCGCGTGCGCGAGGCCTTCATCGCCCCACCGGGCCATGTGATCGCCAGCGCCGACTACTCGCAGATCGAGCTGCGCATCATGGCCCACATCAGCGGTGACGCCGCCCTGCTGCTGGCCTTCCACGACGGCATGGATGTGCACCGCGCCACCGCGGCCGAGGTCTTCGGTGTGCCCACCAGCCAGGTCAGCAGCGAGCAGCGCCGTTACGCCAAGGTCATCAACTTCGGCCTGATCTACGGCATGAGCGCCTTCGGCCTGGCGCGTTCCTTGAGCATCGACAACACCGCGGCCAAGAACTACATCGAGCGTTATTTCCAGCGTTTCTCGGGCGTGAAGCAGTACATGGACGACACACGCCAGCAGGCCAAGGCCCGCGGTTATGTGGAAACGGTGTTCGGGCGCCGCCTCTACCTGCCCGAGATCAACTCACCCAACGGCCCGCG
>CAUPRZ010000388.1:0-2841 GCA_963513855.1 uncultured Hylemonella sp. | reverse complement strand
CGCCTATGCCGGCAAGCCGCCAGCCTTTGCCTCCATGGTTGAGCTGGAAGACTTCTTCCGCCAGGCCTACCAGCCCTTCGGCTGGCTCAGCGACGCGCAGTGGCGCCGTCTGGCCGAGACCTCGGCGCGCCGCCTGCCCGACGGCCGTGTGACGCCGCATTACGACCCGGCCATGGTGCAGCAGTTCGAGAACTACCCCGACGACTATCTGCTCTGGGACCACTACGAGCGGCTCGTGCAGCCGGTGCTGCTGCTGCGCGGCGCCGAATCCTACCTGGTGCTACGTGAGACCGTGGAGCGCATGCGCACACTGGGCCCGGGCCGTGAGGGCCGCCTGCAGGTGATCGAGGTCCCGGGCTGCGGACACGCACCCGCGCTCAATGTGCCGGAGCAGCTGGACGCCGTACTCGCTTTCATCCGCCAGCACGATTGAGCTGGAGAGAAGCGGCCCGGTCTTGGGCACAATGCCGTCTGTTTTGATACAGGAGACTTCATGGCATTGACGATCTACGGCATCCAGGCTTCGCGCGCGCTGCGCCCCCTGTGGGCCGCCACCGAGCTGGGTCTGGCTTTCGAGCATGTGCAGACCGATTACCGTGCCGGGGCCTCGCGTACCGCAGATTTTCTGGCGCTCAATGCGAATGGTCGCGTGCCGGTGGTGGTCGACCATCGGCCCGAGGGTGATGTGACGGTCTGGGAGAGCATGGCCTGCGCGCTCTACATCGCGCGTCATCACGGCCAGGCCGACGGCAGCAGCATCACGCCAGCCACGCCGCGCGAAGACGCCGAGGCCCTGCGCTGGTCCTTCTGGGTCATGAGCGAGGTGGAGAAGGATGCACTCACCGTGCTCATGCACCGTTTTGCCATGGCCCCCGAGGAACGAAAACCCGAGCTGGCCGACAAGGCCGAGCAGCGCCTGCATGTGCCCCTGCGTGTGCTGGAAAAACATCTGGTCGCCCAGCAGGCGCGCGGCGCATCCCATCTGGCCGCCGAGCGCTTTACCGTGGCCGACCTCTGTGTCGCCAGTGTGCTGCTCTGGGTGCGCGCCACACGTGAGCTCATGGCTCCGTACCCGCTGACCAGTGCCTGGCTGGCCAGCTGCCTGGCGCGGCCGGCTTACCAGTCGCTGCGACCCAAAAAAGCCTAGTTCTTTGCGCCGGCTGCGAGGGCGGCTGCGCGCGAGGCGGCCAGTGCGGCTGTATCCGGCTCGCCCTGCGTGGGCCAGCCACCCAGATGCTGTTCGGCCAGGTTGCCCAGGGCCGTGATCCAGGGGGCGCTGTCGTTGAGGCAGGGGATGTAGTGGAACTGCTCGCCGCCGGCCTGCAGAAAGGCCGCACGGGCTTCCTGATCAATTTCCTCCAGCGTCTCCAGGCAATCACTGGTGAAACCCGGGCAGGCCACATCCACACGTTTGACGCCTGCCTGGGCCAGTGCCACCAGCGTGGGTTCGGTGTAGGGCTCCAGCCATTTCGCCTTGCCGAAGCGGGACTGGAAGGTCAGCTGGATCTGATCGCGGGTCAGGCCCAGGCGTTCGGCCAGCAGGCGCGCAGTTTTATGGCATTCGCAGTGGTAGGGATCGCCGAGCTGCAGCGTGCGTTCGGGCACGCCGTGAAAGCTCAGCACCAGCTTGTCGGGGCGGCCATGTTCCTGCCAGTAGCTGCCGATGCGGCTGGCCAGGGCCTGGATGTAACCCAGGTCATCGTGGTAACGGTTGACGAAACGCAGCTCGGGCAGGGTGCGCACCTGCGCTGACCACGAGGAGACGGCATCGATGACGCTGGCCGTGGTCGTGCCCGAATACTGCGGGTAAGCCGGCAGCACCAGCACGCGCGTGACGCCCTGGGCCTTGAGCGCGTCGAGTTCGCTGGCGATGGAAGGGTTGCCATAACGCATGGCATAACGCACCGTCACGTGATGTCCTTGCTGCTGCAGCCAGACCTGCAGGGCCTGGGCCTGGCGCTCGGTCCAGACCTTGAGCGGTGAACCTTCGGGCAGCCAGATGCTGGCGTATTTGGCGGCCGACTTGGCGGGGCGCAGACGCAGGATGATGCCGTGCAGGATGGGCCACCAGATCAGCTTGGGGATTTCGACCACCCGGTGGTCACTCAGGAATTCACCAAGGTAACGGCGCAGGGCCGCGGGGGTGGGGGCGTCGGGGGTGCCGAGGTTGCACAGCAGGATGGCCGTGGTCGGCGCCTGGCCATGGACGTGAGCGGGTTCTTTGCGGAATGCCATGCGGTATTCTCGCCGAGCTATGACCTCCATGCTTGATCTCTCCCGCATCAAGGCGATCTCTCTCGACCTCGACGACACCCTCTGGCCCATCTGGCCCGTGATAGCCCGTGCTGAGCAGGTCTTGCAGGACTGGCTGCGCCCACAGGCACCGAAGACCGCGGCCTGGCTGGCCGACAGCGAGTTACGCTTGGCCCTGCGCCGCGAGTTGCTGGCCCGCCGTCCGGACGTGAGCCATGACCTGCGCACCCTGCGTCAGGAGCAGATCCGCCTGGCCCTGGAGCGGCAAGGCGAGGACACGACGCTCATGGCGGAGGCCTACGAGGTCTTTTACGCCGAGCGTCTGCGTGTGGAGCTCTACGCCGACGCCCGTCCGGCCCTGGCCTGGCTGGCCCAACGTTACCCGGTGGTGGCCCTGTCCAATGGCAATGCCGATATACAGCGTGTGGGCCTGGGTGAGTTTTTCCACGCCGGCTTCAGCGCCCAGGCGTTCGGCCTGGGCAAACCCGATGCGCGTTTTTTCCATGCTGCAGCCCAGGCTGCCGGTGTGGCGCCGCAGGAGGTGCTGCACGTGGGGGATGATGCGGCGCTGGATGTGGTGGGCGCGCT
>CAUPRZ010000387.1:0-2843 GCA_963513855.1 uncultured Hylemonella sp. | reverse complement strand
CCATGTCGGTGGCGTTCTGCGGAAAGCTCACCGCCACGTAGTCGGCCTGGAAGCTCATGGCGGTCTTGATGTCCTCCATGTCCTTGGCCGTGAGGGCCGGCGCGGTCAGGCCGCCGCCCTTCTTGTTGATGCCCTTGTTGTTGGACAGCTCGCCGCCCTGGTTCACCTTGCAGTGCACGGCCTGGCCCTTGACGGCCTCGACCTGCATGAGGATCAGGCCGTCGTTGAGCAGCAGCAGGTCGCCGGGCTTCACGTCCTGCGGCAATTCCTTGTAGTCCAGGCCCACGCCGTTGATGTCGCCCGGTTCGGCGCGGCTGGCGTCGAGCACAAATTTCTGGCCAGTCTTGAGCTGCACCTTGTTCTCGGCGAACTTGCCGACGCGGATCTTGGGACCCTGCAGGTCGGCCATGATGCCCACCTCGCGGCCGGCGCGTTTGGCCGCCTCGCGCACCAGGCGGGCGCGATCGATGTGGTCCTGGGCCTTGCCGTGACTGAAGTTGAGCCGCACCACATTGACCCCGGCACGGATCATCTCTTCGAGCAGGGCCGGGTCGCTGGAAGCGGGGCCCAGGGTGACGACGATTTTGGTCGCACGACGCGTCATGTTGCTTGTCTCCTTTGTAATTTAGTTCCCAATTCTGGCACGAATCAAGTTACATCGGAACGACAACATGAAAACGGCCCCGATGGGGCCGCTTCCAGGAATTTCAGAAGGCGCCGGCGATTCAGGCCGCACGCTTCTGCAGGATCTCGAAGGCCGGCAAGGTCTTGCCTTCCAGCACTTCCAGGAAGGCGCCGCCGCCGGTGGAGATGTAGCCCACCTGCTTCTCGATGCCGTATTTGGCGATGGCCGCCAGCGTATCGCCGCCACCGGCGATGGAGAAGGCGCTGGACTCGGCAATCGCCTGGGCGATGACCTTGGTACCGTTCTCGAAGGCCGCAAACTCGAACACGCCCACCGGGCCGTTCCAGACGATGGTGCCTGCTGCCTTAAGCTGGGCCGCGAGTTGCTGGGCCGTCTCGGGACCGATGTCCAGGATCAGGTCGTCGTCGGCTACTTCGTTCGCCTTCTTCACGGTGGCGACCGCGTCAGCCTTGAACGCCTTGGCCACGACCACGTCCACGGGGATGGGCACGGCGGCACCGCGTGCCTTCATGGCCTCGATCACAGCCTGGGCCTCGCCCACGAGGTCGGCCTCGGCCAGGCTCTTGCCGATCTTCAGGCCGGCCGCCAGCATGAAGGTGTTGGCGATACCGCCGCCTACGATGAGCTGGTCCACGTTGTCGGCCAGGCTCTTGAGGATGGTGAGCTTGGTGCTGACCTTGGAGCCCGCGACGATGGCCACCAGCGGGCGCTTGGGCGCCTGCAGGGCCTTGCCGATGGCGTCCATCTCGGCCGCCAGCAAAGGGCCCGCGCTGGCGACCTTGGCGAATTGCGCAATGCCATAGGTGGAAGCCTCGGCGCGGTGTGCAGTGCCGAAGGCGTCGTGCACAAAGATGTCGCAAAGCGCAGCCATCTTGCGGCTCAGCTCTTCACTGTTTTTCTTCTCGCCCTTGTTCAGGCGCACGTTCTCGAGCATGACCAGCTGGCCCGGCGCCACCTGCACGCCTTCGGTCCAGTTGGCGACGAGCGGGACGTCGCGGCCCAGCAGTTCGGCCATGCGCTGGGCCACGGGCGCCAGGCTGTCCTCGGGCTTGAACTCACCCTCGGTGGGACGGCCCAGGTGCGAGGTCACCATGACGGCGGCGCCGGCCTTCAGTGCCATCTCGATGCAGGGGATCGAGGCACGGATGCGGGTGTCTTCGGTGATGTGGCCGGCATCGTCCTGCGGGACGTTGAGGTCGGCGCGGATAAAGACGCGTTGGCCCTTGGCCTGGCCCTGCTCGCACAGGGTCTGGAAACGAATGAAGTTCATGATGAGGCTGGAGTTTGGAAACCGGGGCATCCATCAGGCGAGCCGCCCGGATGCATCAGCCCGATTTTATCTGCCCCTACCAACCCAGGCCCAGGCGCAGCGGCAGGTAGACCGACATGCCGACCACGATGGTGCCCAGCATGGCCCAGCTGCTCTGGCGCTGCCAGAAGTACCAGGCAGCACCGGCGGCCACGGCGTAGAGGCGCGCATCCTGCCAGGTCTGCACCAGCAGCCCCTGGCTCATGACGATCTCGGGAACGATCACCGCCGCGAGTGCGGCGATGGGCGCGTACTGCAGGCCGCGCTGGGCCCAGTGCGGCAAGCTCCAGGGCTTGCTGGAGATGAAAAAGAAGGAACGCGTGAGCACCGTCACCGCAGCCAGGCCAACGATCACCCCCAGGGTCCAGAAGTCCGTCTCTTTCATCGAGCCTCTCCGTGCCGGAAGGGTGGCGTTTTCTCCAGCAGCAGACACAGGGCCACGGCCGCAGCGATGGCCACCACGATGTTGAGTTTAAAAGGCAGGGCAAAAGCCGCCACGGCCGCCGCGCCGGCCACACCGGCCGAGACCACACGCAGCTTGCTGCTGGCCAACGAGCAGGCCACACCCAGCAGGGCCAGGATGCCCGCGAAACCCAGCCCCCAGTGCATGGGCACCGAGTGCGCGAGCAGGATGCCCAGCAGGCTGGCGGCCTGCCAGCTCGTCCAGTTGGTGGTGCAGCCGCCCATGAGGTAGGCCAGCTGGGCCTGACGCTCCGGGTCCGTCTGCGGTGGCTGATGGAAACGTTTGGTAAACATCACGTAGCTGATGTCGGCTGTGACGTAGCCCGCCAACAGGCGCCAGCGCCGCGGCAAGTGCATGAGGTAGGGCCGCATGTGCGCGCTGAAGACCACAAAACGCAGGTTCACACAGAAACCCGTGGCCCAGAT
>CAUPRZ010000386.1:0-2846 GCA_963513855.1 uncultured Hylemonella sp. | reverse complement strand
GCATAACCCGTGTACGAGGTCTTGGTGCCTTCCTTGTACTTGGCGTTGAAGGCCTCCTGGTAGGCCTTACCGGCGGCGCCGTAGACATTGCCCACTTCCATGCCCAGCTGGCCGTTGGCGATGTTGGCCGGCGTGTCGGACAGGCTCATGCTCAGCAGGATGGCGTACCAGGGCGTCTGGCGCAGGCCCAGCTCGAAGGCTTCGCGGTTGATCACAGCCGACTCCTGGCCGTAGGCGGTGTAGATGTAGGCGTCGGGTTCGGCACGTGCCATCTGCTGCAGCTCGCGGCGATAGGTGGACTGGCCGGCGGTGTAGAGCACCTCGGTCACGATCTTGCCGCCCAGCTTTTCGAACTCTTCCTTGAAGCCGTGGGCCACGCCTTGGCCGTAGGCGTTGTTGGGGGCGATCATGGCGACCTTGCGGTAGCCCAGGGCCCAGGTGTCGGCGGCCGAGAACTTGTTGCCCAGGTTTTCCAGGCCGATGAGGTTGAAGGAGGACTCGCCGAGCGCACGGATCTTCACGCTGGTGCTGGCGATGTTGATGTGCGTGACACCTTCCTTCACCAGATAACCCGCCATGGGCAGGGTGATGCCGGAGGAGTATTCACCGATGACGACCGGCACCTTGTCCACGCTGACCAGCTTGCGCGCAGCATTCAGCGCGGTGGTCGGGTTGCCGCCCGAGTCTTCGACGATGACGGCAAACTTCTTGCCGAGCACGCCGCCCGAGGCATTGACCTTGTCCTGGGCCAGCATCACGGCACGACGCACGTCTTCACCCACGGTGGCATTGGCCCCCGTGAGCGAGAGCACCGCACCCATCTGGATGGTGTCCTGGGCCAGGGCCTGCTGACCCAGCGCCAGACCACCCAGCAACATCGCCGGGATCCATTTGGAAATTTTTCCGAAGACCATCACGCACACTCCTGTTGACAAAAATACGGGTGCTTCCACCCTGAAAATCGGATCCAGCCTCGCCCCGTGAGCAGCCGGCCGGATCCGGACGAATGCTCTGCCTTACTTGCTGCCCGAGGGCTGCATGTGCGGATAGCTGTAGTCCTTGGGCGGAACCCGGGTCTCCTTCACGGTGCGTGGCGAGACCCAACGAAGCAAGTTCAATGCCGACCCTGCCTTGTCATTGGTGCCGCTGCGCCGTGCGCCGCCGAAGGGCTGCTGCCCCACGACCGCTCCGGTGGGCTTGTCGTTGATGTAGAAGTTGCCGGCTGCGTAACGCAGCGTATCCAGCGTTTCATGCACAGCCGCGCGGTCCTGCGCGAAGATGGCGCCGGTGAGTGCATAGGGACTGGTCTGGTCCACCTGGCGCAGCACCTCGGCCCACTTGCAGTCCTCGTAGACGTGCACGCTGAGCACGGGACCGAAGATCTCTTCGCTCAGCAGCGCATGCGCGGGGTGCGCCACCTCGATCACCGTGGGCGCCACGAAATAACCCGAGGCGTCGTCGCAGCGACCGCCGTGCACGATCTTGCAGTTCGGATCGTTTTTGGCCGAATCGATGTAGCCCTTGATGCGTGCAAAGGCCTTTTTGTCGATGACTGCGCCCATGAAGGTCTGGAAGTCGCGCACATCACCCATGCGCACTGTCGCCAGCTGGGCCAGCAACTTGTCCTTCACCTTGGGCCAGAGGGAGGCCGGGATGTAGGCACGCGAAGCCGCGCTGCACTTCTGCCCCTGGTATTCAAAGGCGCCACGCAACAGGCCCACGACCAGCGCGTCCACATCGGCCGAAGGATGCGCGAGCACAAAGTCCTTGCCGCCGGTCTCGCCCACCAGGCGCGGGTAGGCGCGGTATTTGGAGAGGTTCAACGCGGTCTGCTGCCAGAGGCGGTCGAACACGACCGTCGAACCTGTGAAGTGGATACCGGCCAGATGCGGGCTGGCCAGCACGGCCGCGCTCACGCCCACGGGTTCACCCGGCACAAAGTTGATCACGCCCGGGGGCAGGCCCGCTTCTTCCAACAGCTGCAGCACCAGATAGTTGCTCAGCGAGGCGGTAGCGGCCGGCTTCCAGACCACGGTGTTGCCCATGAGCACGGGCGCGGTCGCGAGATTGCCGCCGATGGCCGTGAAGTTGAAGGGCGTGATGGCGTAGACAAAACCCTCCAGCGGGCGGTAGTCGGTGCGGTTGCTCACGCCGTCGCTGGACAGGGGCTGCTGCTGCACCAACTCCTGCGCAAACTGCACGTTGAAACGCAGGAAGTCGATCAGTTCGCAGGCCGAGTCGATCTCGGCCTGCTGCACGTTTTTGCTCTGGCCCAGCATGGTCGCGGCGTTCAGGCGCGCGCGCCAGGGGCCTGCGAGCAGATCGGCCGCCTTGAGGAAAACCGCCGAGCGCTCCTCCAGCGTCCAGCGCGACCACTCGCGCTGCGCGGCCACGGCGGCATCGATGGCCTGCTGAGCCTCCAGGCGCGTGGCCTGGTTCAGCGTGGCCAGCACATGGCTGTGCTCGTGCGGGCAGACCACCTGCTCGCGCTCCACCGTATAGATGCGCCTGCCCCCGATGACCAGGGGAATGTCGACGCGCTGCGCGTACTGGCGGCCCAGCTCCCGGCTCAATTCATCGGCCTCGGCCGATCCGGGGCGGTAAGTCAGGACGGGGTCATTGCTGGCCTGATAGCCCTTAGGGATACAAGTCATTTTAAATATGATCCATTTATATATGAATTGGATCCAATTATAGACATGCGGATTCAGATGGACAATCCCGTATCCAAGAATTTTTAGAAAACCCAGAGTTCTCTATGAGTACAGCCAGCGCCCAGAAGGCTCTGCACGAGACCATCCGCTCCCAGCTGCGGTACGAAAAACTCAGCGGCATCCTGCCCGTGG
>CAUPRZ010000385.1:0-2887 GCA_963513855.1 uncultured Hylemonella sp. | reverse complement strand
TCCACCGGCGGCTCGCGCACCGTCTCGACCTCGATGTCGATCAGGATGTTCGGGTAACGCTCACGAAACCCGGCCAGCATGGGCGCCAGGACGTAGGTGGCAAGCACCGGCGGCGCATGCAGACGCAGCACACCCCCCAGCTCCTGGGTGTGGGCACCGACGATTTCATCCGCCTCCTCGATGTCCTGCAGGATGTTGCGCACGCGGTTGAGATAAAGCTGGCCAGCGTCGGTCAGCGCGAGACGGCGGGTCGAACGCTGCAGCAGGCGGGAGCCCAGATGTTCCTCCAGATCGGCCACGAGCCGGGTCACAACGGGGGCGGACATGTCCAGCACACGGGCGGCGGCGGCAAAGCTGCCCTCGTCGACGACACGCTGAAACACCCGCATGGAAAGCAGCCTGTCCATAGAAGCTCCTGAATTTCAATGGTTTGATTGTTTCTCTTTTGGAAACACCAAATGAATGAATAACCTATTTATCTATTGATTTAGAAATTTTACAGTTCATCCCATCGATGCAGCAAATGCCAACAAGCAAGGGCATCGAGGGGATCCCGGCCCGGCGCACAAAGCCAGACAGGGGTCAGTTTCCTTGTTTTTTTGTAAGGTAATGACATCATGAACCGCACTCTCGCTTCCATCCTCACCGTCTCCGTCGTCGCCCTGGCCGCTGGCCAAGCCCTGGCCGCTGAACCCGCTGGCAAGACCCGCGCCGAAGTCCGCGCCGAACTGGCTGAAGCCATCCGCACCGGCAACATCGCTTCCGACAACGAAGCCTACGCCGGCAAAAAGCTGAACGAAGTCTTCCCGCAGAACTACGCCACCAAGTTCCAGGCCGCTGGCAAGACCCGCGACCAAGTGCAAGCCGAACTGGCCGAAGCCATCCGCACCGGCGACATCGGTCCGTCCAACCCCGACTTTCGCGGCACCAAGATGAACCAGATCGTTCCGGGCAACTACCCCGCCAAGGCCGTCGTGGCCGGCAAGACCCGCGAACAAGTCAAGGCTGAGCTGACCGAAGCCGTGCGTACCGGCGACATCGTGAGCGACAACGAAGCCCACGCCGGTAAGAAGCTGAACGAAGTGTTCCCGGGCCAATACCCCCGTCAGTCCTGATCCAGGACGGATCGCTGCGCGGCCTGTGGGCCGTTGCATGAAAAAGGCCGCCCACAAGGCGGCTTTTTTCATGGGCGCTGCACTTTTATTCCGCCACCTGCACCCGATTGCGCCCACCCTGCTTGGCCGCATACAGCGCCTGATCAGCGCGCTGCACCAGGGCCGCGGCCTGGACCACGGGATCCTCCCCCGGGGTCAGTGCGGCCAGACCAAGCGAGACGGTGATGCGCAGAGGCTCGGCCAGCGGCACGGGCATGGTCTGTGCGGCAATGACCCGGCGGATGCGCTCGGCCGTTTCCAGGGCAGCCGCCGGAGGTGTGGCGGGCAGCAGCACGACAAATTCTTCTCCGCCGTAACGCGCCACCACATCGCTGCCGCGCAGCTGGGCGCGGATCAGGCGCGCCACATAACGCAGCACCACGTCACCGGCCGGATGACCGTGGCTGTCGTTGATGCGCTTGAAGAAGTCCACATCGAGCAGCAGACAGACCAGGGGCAGCTTGCTGCGGCGCGCAGCCTGCACTTCCTCCAGGCAACGCGATTCGAAGTAACGGCGGTTGTGCACGCCGGTCAGGCCATCGGTCAAACCCGCAAGCTTGAGGCGTTCGGTGGCCAGGGCGCTGTCCAGGCAGACGGCCACCAGCGCGGCGAGGCGCTCCAGAAAGTCGGTGCTGCTGCCGATGGCAAAACGCGCCGGGTCGCGGCTCAGCAGATTGAGGCTGCCGATGAAGGCGCCGCGGTGCACCAGGGGCAAAAAGGCCACGCTGGCCGGCGTACCGGCCTGGCCTTCAAGCAGAAAGTGGTGCGCCACCGTGGGCGCGCCCAGCAGCGGGCGGGCGCCAGCGGCATACAGCTGCTGCAGGGGCTGCTCACCGTTCAGCAACACCAGCTGGGCCGGCACGGCACCGGCCTCGCCGAGGATGCGCGCGGCTTCGTACTGCGGGTCTACCAGGGCCAGGGTGACACCATCGAGTTCAAACAGCGCGGGGTAGTCCACCAGCAGGGTCTGCACCAGCCCTGACAGGGAAGACGCGCCGATGACCTTGCGTTCGAGCTGGTCGAAACGGCGCAACTTGTCCTGGTTGAGCCGGGCCTCGGCCATCAGGGCGTCGAGTTGCTCGCGCAGACGCCGGTTCTCGGCCTGCAGCAGGGCCACCGAAAAACGCGGGCTGGCCGCTGCGCTATCGGGCACGGTGCCGCCCTTCCCTGACTCGTTCATGCTGCGATGGTAACGCGCGCCTGTGTCAGCGCTCAGGCCGTGGCATCGAAGGCCGCGTGATAGCTCACCGTGCCTAGCGGTACGGCAGCACCAAAAGCCCGGGCCATGAAAAATTCCGGCGGAATGCCGGGGTAGACCAGGCCGGGCAGGGGATAAAAACCGAAACGTGTGTAAAACGCGGGCTCCCCCAACAGCACACAACCGGCGGCGCCGTGCGCACGCAAACCATCCATGGCCGCGTGCATGAGGGAAGCGCCGATGTTCTGCCCCTGCAAATCGGGCCGCACGGAGATGGGGCCCAGGCCATACCAGCCCGGGGTGCCGTCGGAGATGGTGACAGGCGAGACCGCCACATGACCCACCACCACCCCGCCCTGCTCGGCCACCAGCGAGAGCGTGAGCTGGCCCGCGCGGCGCAGGGCGTTGACGACATGCTGCTCGGTATGGCTGGTGTGCAGCGCGTTGCGGAAAGCGGCCTCGGTCAGGGCCGTGATGGCCTCCACATCCAAGGTGTTTTCGTCGCGGATGCGCAGGCTCATGAATTTCCTTGCTG
>CAUPRZ010000384.1:0-2910 GCA_963513855.1 uncultured Hylemonella sp. | reverse complement strand
TGCGTCACGTCGCCGATCACGGCGTCCTTGCCGTACTTGGCCTTGAAGGCCGCGACGAACTTCTTGTTGTTCTCGTTGTCCAGCGACTGGAAGTACTTCATCGAGCTGTAGAAGCCGGCGAAGTTTTCGCCGCCCACACCCGTCATCTCGTCTTCCGTCACCGACAGCGTCAGCAGGAACTGCTTGTCACCGGTGATGCCGGCGGCCTTGAGCTGTTTGTAGAAGGCCACATTGGAGCCACCCACCACGGCCGCGAAGATGCAGTCCGGCTTGGCGACCTTGATCTTGTTGATCAGGGAGTTGAAGTTGGTGTTGCCCAGGGGGTAATACTCTTCGCCGACCACCTTGCCCAGCTTGCCCACGGACTCGATGTGCTTGCGCGCGATCTTCATCGAGGTGCGGGGCCAGATGTAATCCGAGCCGACCAGGAAGAAAGTCTTGGCCTTCTTCTCCTTCGAACCCCAGTCCAGGCCGTAGATGATCTGCTGCGTGGCTTCCTGGCCCGTGTAGATCACGTTCTTGCTTTGCTCCAGGCCTTCGTAGAAGGTGGGGTAGTAGAGCAGGCCGTTTTCCTTTTCGAACACCGGCAGCACGGCCTTGCGCGAAGCGCTGGTCCAGCAGCCGAAGACGGCGGCCACGTGGTCGTTGACCAGCAGCTTCTTGGACTTCTCGGCGAAGGTCGGCCAGTCGGAGGCGCCGTCTTCCTTGATCACCTTGATCTTGCGACCCAGGATGCCGCCCATGGCGTTGATCTGGTCAATGGCCAGCTGCTCGGCCTGGATGGAACCGGTCTCGGAGATGGCCATGGTGCCCGAGGAGGAGTGGAGCTGGCCCACGGTGACCTCGGTGTCGGTCACGGCCAGCTTGGTCGTGTTGACCTTGGCGGTCGGGAACTGCTGGGCCGCAGCCAGGGCAGGCACACCGGCCACGGACAGGGCACCCATGGCCTGCAGGACCTGACGGCGCTGCAGACCGCTGGCGAGCGGGTGGGAGGGGGCAGACGGTTTCTTCATGAGGCACTCCAGTAAGTAGAGGAAGAGGGAACCAGGGAACACCTGCGTGAGGTGCGGGCAACACCTTGTCACCACGGCCTTGAGATTAGGGAGGGGGGCGCGTATGGCACATACGTCAATCAACGTATCGTTGTTGCGCAGCGATTCGAGAACACTTCTTGCATGTGCACCCTTGTGGGCCATCACTCCCCAGAAAGAGGCGCATTCATGAACCATGCACCGCAGCGCATCTTCCCGATCCGCCGCGACTACAACTCCTGGGTCGCCAATGAGACCCTGGAGGACTACGCCCTGCGTTACACGCCCCGCGGCGCACGCAAATGGAGCGAGTGGCGTGTGGCCAACACCGCCTTCGGTGGCATGTCCTTCCTGGCGCTGGAGGCCATCGGTGGCGCCATTGCGCTGAACTACGGTTTCGAAAACGCGCTCTGGGCCATCCTGGTCATGGGGCTCATCACCTTCCTCACGGGCCTGCCCATTGCCGTCTATGCCGCGCGTTACGGCCTGGACATGGACCTGCTCACGCGCGGCGCCGGTTTTGGTTACCTGGGCTCCACCGTCACCTCGCTGATCTACGCCAGCTTCACCTTCATCTTCTTCGCGCTGGAGGCGGCCATCATGGCGCTGGGCCTGCAGCTGGTGCTGGACTGGCCCCTGGTCTGGTGTTACGTGGTGTCGTCGCTGGTCATCATTCCCATGGTGCTGTACGGCATCACCTTCATCTCGCGCCTGCAGACCTGGACGCAACCCGTGTGGATCGTGCTGCTGATCTGGCCCTTTGTCTGGTTCGCGCTGGAGCAGCCCCAGCTCTACGCCGAATTCACGGGCCTCTCGGGCCTGAGTTCGGGCAGCAGCGAGTTCGAGCCCCTGATGTTCGGCGCTGCCGCCACCGTGGTCTTCTCGCTCGTGGTGCAGATCGGCGAGCAGGTGGACTACCTGCGTTTCATGCCCGAGCGCACCGCCGCCAACCGCTGGCGCTGGTGGGGCTGTGTACTGGCCGCTGGGCCGGGCTGGATCGTGCCGGGTGTGCTCAAGATGCTGGGGGGCGCCTTCCTGGCCTTCGTGGCCCTGCAGTACGGCGCCTTGCCCGGCCACGCGGCCGAACCCACGCAGATGTACCTGGTGGGCTACAACCTTTCACTGGACCAGCCCCTGCTGGCGCTCTGGCTCACCGTGATTTTTGTCGTGATCTCCCAGGTCAAGATCAACGTCACCAATGCCTACGCGGGCTCGCTGGCCTGGAGCAACTTCTTCGCGCGTGTCACCCGCAGCCACCCGGGGCGTGTGGTCTGGCTGGTTTTTAACGTCATCATCGCCACCCTGCTCATGACCCTGGGCGTCTTCGGCGCGCTGGAGAAGGTGCTGGGCCTCTACGCCAATGTGGCCATTGCCTGGGTCGGTGCGCTGGTGGCGGACCTGGTCATCAACAAACCCCTGGGCCTGTCACCGAAGGGCGTGGAATTCCGTCGTGCCTACCTCTATGACCTCAACCCCGTGGGCCTGGGCGCCATGGGCCTGGCCGCGGCCCTGGCCTGCGTGGCCTATGCCGGCCTGCTGGGCGAATACGCCGAGGCCTTTGCGCCCTTCATCGCGCTCTTCACTGCCATGCTCACCGCGCCTCTGCTGGCCTGGGCCACCAAGGGGCGTTATTACCTGGCGCGCCACGATGCCTCGCCCTGGAAACCCGGCGAGGCCGTGCGTTGCAGCGTCTGCGAAAACCAGTTCGAGAGTGCCGACATGGCCAGCTGCCCGGCCTATGGCGCACCCATCTGCTCCCTCTGCTGCTCGCTCGAATCACGTTGCCACGACCGCTGCAAGACCCAGTCGCGCGCGGCCGACCAGGTGCGGGGTGCGCTGGCGGCCATCCTGCCGGCCAGCCTGAACAACCGCTACAACT
>CAUPRZ010000383.1:0-2915 GCA_963513855.1 uncultured Hylemonella sp. | reverse complement strand
GCGCACGGCGTCGATCACGGTGGCGTTGTAGGTCTCGACCGCCTGGTCCAGATCTGCCGTCTTGCCGCGCAGGTTGGCGCGCAGGCGGCCGTTGTCGAACAGCGGCAGACGGATAGCCGGGCCCACACCCCACTGCTGGCTGCCGGACTCCAACAGACGGTCAAAACCTATGCTCGAAAAACCGGCAAAGGCCGTCAGGTTGACGTTCGGATAAAACTGGGCCTTGGCATTCGCTGCGTCACCCACCGCTGCCTCCACGCGCCAGCGCGCGGCCAGCACATCGGGGCGGCGGCCCAACAGGTCGGCCGGCAATGCGTCAGGCGTGGCGAGCGGCTTCACGCCAGCCAGCGTAGGCACGGATTGCAGGGGTTCGGCATTCGGCTGGCCTCTCAAGGCGGCCAGGCCGTGACGTGCCAGCGTGGCCTGCTCCTGCAGCGCCTCGATCTGGCGGCGTGCCTCGGGCAGCGCAGCCTCGGCCTGGCGCAGCTCCAGCTGCGAATCCAGACCCGCCTCGATGCGCTGCTGCACCAGGGCCAGCGTTTCCTCGCGCTGCTGCAGCGTGCGCTGCGCTACTTCCAGCTGGCTGCTCAGCGCCCGCAGACGCAGGTAGCTGCGTGTCACCGAGCTTTCGAGCAGCACACGCGCGGCGGTACTGTCCACCTCGGCGGCGCGGGCCGTGCCCAGGGCGGCATCGAGTGCGGCGCGGTTCTTGCCAAAAAGATCCAGCTCCCAGCTCGCGCCGAGCTGCAGCGTGGCCGTGTCGCGGATGGTGCCGGCGATCGGGCTGGGGATCATGCCGTTTTTTGTATAGAGCTGGCGTGACGCGTCCAGGCTCGCGTTCACTTGCGGACGGCTCGCGGACTCGGCCAGCTCAGTGCCAGCCAGCGCACGGCGCAAGCGGGTCTGGGCCAGGCGCAGCGAGGGGCTGCCCTGCTCGGCCTGTTCAATCAGGCGGTTCAGCTCACCGTCGCCATAAGCCAGCCACCAGCGGGCATCGACTGGCGCGGGGTTTTGCGTGGCCTGGGCATCCAGGCCCAGGGAGGCGGCATCACGCAGCTGCGACTGCGCGCTGATGCCTGAAAAATCGGCGCAAGCGCTCAGGGTCGCACAGGCGGCGGCCACCAGGGCCAGCCGCAAGGAAAGGTTGGGGTGCTTAGTTTTCATCGGAAGTCCGGCTGGCATTCAGGGTCTGGATATTGCTGAGCATGCGACGCAGCAGGCTCTTGAGGGTTTCCCACTCTTCGGACGTGAAGTCGGCCAGCGCGCTGTTGTGCACACGGCTCAAAGCCTCGGGCACCAGCTTGGCGGCCTGCTTGCCCTCGCGTGTGAGGCTGAGCTTGACGACCCGGCGGTCTTCTTCGGAACGTTCGCGCTCGCACAGGCCCTTGGCTTCGAGCCGGTCCAGCAGGCGTGTGGTGGCGCCAGCGTCCAGCCCCATACCACGTGCCAGCTCAGCGGCCGTGATCGTGTTCTGGCGTGAGAGCTTGTACAGCGGCATCCACTGCGCATTCGTCAGGCCACTGGGCTCGAGCTCGGCCTCGATCTCCTGGACAAAACCAGCGAGAACGCGGCGCATCAGGAAACCGACGCTTTGCTCGGGGTCGTAGGCCTTGGCGTCATAAAACTCTGCCGCCAGGCGTTTGGCCGATCGCGGGAAGGGGCGTGTGCTCATGGGTCGAATATTAATTGCCTAGGCAATCATTGTCAAGGCAATTGTTGCCCGGGCAATCTGACCGGCACCTGACCCGGCTGTGCCGCCCTAGAGAAAACCCTCTAGGCGTATCCCAAACCCCTTCCCAGAATGGGCTCACCACTCCACCAAGGGCAGCCCATGGCCACCATCACCTGGAAGGAAACGCCCCCCACCTGGACGGCGCTGCTGGACGGTACGCCCGCCTGCACCCTCAAGGGCAAGGACATCGGTGGCTGGACGGCCAGCTGGGTGGGCGACCGGCTCTGGGCCCCGCCGGCCCATATGCCCAAGGCCACGCCGCAACCGACACGGTTTTTCATGAACCTGGATGAGGCCAAGGCGGCCGTGGAAGAAGCGCTGAGCCGCTAGCTGCCGGGCCCTCGCCTGATGATGCAGGGCCTCAGAGCGTGCCCCAGTCGCTGGTCTTGCTGAACACCACCTCGCCCGTGGGCACGTGGATCACCTTGACCACACCACCCGGTGGTTCGGTCTTGCACTTGGCCGCCAGCGACACGGCCAGCTCCCGGTCCGCCAGCAACTCGCCGCTGTGCAGGAGTGACGGCGGCATCGTCTCCACGATACGGTGCGCGCTTTCTATCCTGTAGGCCGGCTTGTCCATGTCTACCTCTCTGAACTGCGTTGTGTTTGCAGACAAGGATAGGGTGGCAGACGGACATTTCAAGGGTGCTTACCTGTGGGTAAAAAAGTGCAAAACATCGCACGGTCCATGGACACCCCAACCCTCCTTGACTTCCAGGCAGGCTCGTGCAGTTCACCTACCCTGACCTGACGATGGATCTCGGATCGGAATGGCGCCGTATGTTCGCTACCGTACATACGGCCGGCCTTCAAACCGCTATTTTGTCTTTCCCCGGCGCGCCGCATCCGGGTAGAGCAAAGACGCGAGATGTCCCCCAAAAAAACAAAGTCACTGATACAGGGAGCCCAAGGCTTGCCTGATGCGTCCAGGTCTTCGGGCGGACCCAGTGCATTGCTTGCCACCGGTGCACTTCAAAACGCCATCCTCAACAGCGTCAATTTCTCGCTCATTGCCACCGACGACAAGGGCATCATTCAGCTGTTCAACGTGGGAGCCGAGCGCATGCTGGGCTACCAGGCGCAGGAAGTGGTCAACCGCGTGAGCCCCAGTGACATGCACGACCCACAAGAGGTTCGTGCCCGAGCAGAGGCGCTGAGCGCGGAACTGGGCACCCCCATCGCG
>CAUPRZ010000382.1:0-2920 GCA_963513855.1 uncultured Hylemonella sp. | reverse complement strand
TGATGCCGTTGATGAAGCTCTTGGCACCCAGGGCCGGCGACACCAGGGGCGTGGTGCGCGCACCGCCGCCACGGTCATGGCTCTGGATCTCGTCGGGTTTGAACACGGTGGGTTCACGGGTGGGGCTGCTGGTGGTCATGGATTTCTCCTTTGCGCTTTCAGATTTTGGCCGGTCCGGTCCAGACCGTCTTGATGTTCATGAATTCGTGCAGGCCCAGATGCCCGAGCTCGCGCCCATAGCCCGACTGCTTGGTGCCGCCAAAGGGCAGGCGCGGATCGGAAGCCACCAGGCCGTTGACAAACACAGCACCAGCATCGATGCGGCGCACCAGCTGACTGGCGCGGTCCAGATCCCGCGTCCAAAGCGAGGCGCCGAGGCCGAAGGGTGAGTCGTTGGCCACGGTGATGGCTTCGTCGACCGAGGCCACGCGCAGGATGGCCGCGGCCGGGCCAAAGGTTTCTTCGCGTGCGGCGGTCATGCCAGACGTGACGTGGTCGAGGATGGTCGGCTCATAAAAGGCGCCGGGGCCGTCCACCGGGCGGCCGCCGATCAACACCCGGGCGCCTTCCTGCACGGAGGCCAGCACCTGGGCGTGCAGCTCGTCACGCAGCTTGCGCCGAGCCATGGAGCCGATGGTGGTGCCAGCCTGCAGAGGGTCGCCCACCACCAGCTTGCGCGCGCCGGCCACAAAGGCTTCGGCGAAACGGTCGGCCACCGACTGCTCGACGATAAAACGCTTGGACGAGATGCAGCTCTGCCCGGTGTTGGAGAAGCGGGCCTTGACGGCCACCACGGCGGCAGCCTCAATGTCGGCATCGGCCAGCACCACAAAGGGGTCGGAACCACCGAGCTCGAGCACCTGCTTTTTCAGGGCCCGGCCGGCCTGGGCCGCGATGCTGCGGCCCACGGGCGTGGAGCCGGTGAAGGTGACGGCGGCGATGCGCTCGTCCTGGATCAGGGCCGCCACGGCGGGGGACTCCACCAGCAGCGTGGTGAACAGGCCCTGGGGCAGACCCGCCTCGGCAAACACCTGCTCCAGCGCCAGCGCGCACTGCGGCACATTGCTGGCGTGCTTGAGCACCAGGCCGTTGCCGCCGACCAGCACGGGCGCGGCTGCGCGCATGACCTGCCAGAAGGGGTAGTTCCAGGGCATGACGGCCAGCACCAGACCCAGGGGGTCGAACACGATGCGGCTGTCGGCGGCCGAGCTGGCCACCACCTGGTCGGCCAGGAAGGTCTCGCCCTGCTGGGCGTAGTAGTCGAAGTTCCAGGCGCACTTCTCGATCTCGCCCACGGATTCGCTCAGGGGCTTGCCCATCTCCAGGGTGATGATGCGGCCCAGCTCCTGCTTTTTGTTGCGCAGCACGGTGGCCACCTGCAGCAGGTAGGGAATGCGCTCGCGCACGGCCATACGGGACCAGACCTTCTGGGCCCGGGCCGCCTGCTGCAGCCGGTCTTCGATGGCCTGGGCACTGTGGGTGGGCAGCTCGGCGAGCCGGGCGTCGGTGGCGGGGTTGAAGGAGAGCATCATGCGGCGACTCCTTCGACCAGGGGGGCGATGCCCAGATCCTTGGCCAGCACGGCCAGGTCCTGCACCAGGCTGCGGGCGATGGGAATGCCGGCCTCCTCGTAACGCTGGCGGCGCTCGTGGCTCTGCTCGCCGGGCAACCAGATGCGTTCCACACCGGGCAGGCGCTCGCTGTTGCGGATGTCGCGCACCAGCTGGTCCACGGCCGCCTTGAAGGGCGCGGCACCGCCGAAGGCGGCCAGGTCCAGCACCAGGATGGCCTGGCCGGTGTTGGTGACGCTCACCGAATCCGCGTTGAAGTCGACCACCTGCTTGCCCATGGCACCGCCGCCCAGGGTGCCGGCCAGCAGGCCGACGATGAGGGCCAGGCCGTAGCCCTTGTAGTCGCCGATGGGCAGCAGAAAACCTTCGCCGGCGCGGTTGGGGTCGGTCAGGGGCTTGCCCTGGCGGTCGATCATCCAGCCCTCGGGCATCATCTCGCCGCGTTTGGCCTTGGCCTTGACCTTGCCGTAGGCCGCCACCGTGGTGGCCATGTCCAGCACCACCGGGGGCTCCTCGCCCGTGGGGATGCCAGCCGCGATGGGATTGGTGGACAGCAGCATGTCCGTGCCGCCCCATGGCGGCAGGTGGTTGGCGTTGCCGACCGCGAAGTACAGGCCCAGCATGTCGTGCTGCAGGGGCTTGCGCGCGTAGAGCGAGGCCGGGCCGGCGTGGTTGCTGTAGCGGGTGCTGACCCAGGCCACACCACACTCGCGGGCCTTGGCGATGGCCAGGTCCACGGCCTGGGACATCACGAGGTGGCCCATGCCGTTGTCGCCGTCCAGCACGGCCATGGCCGCGCGTTCGTGCACCACCTTGATCTTCGGGTTCTTGTTGATGCCGCCGGCGCGGATGCGCTTCATGTACTGGGGCAGGCGGATCACGCCGTGCCCGTCCGAGCCCTGCAGGTCGGCCTCGGCCATCAGCGTGGCGATCTGCAATGCGTCCTGCTCAGGGAAGCCCTGGCTGATGAAGGCGGACTGGATGAAGTGGCGCAGCGGGTCCAGCTGGACCGGGACAAAAGAGGTGGGAGCGTTCACGTGCGGAATCTCAATCAGTTATCGGTAGACGGGATCAGACGACCTGCAGTGTAGGAAGAGGGCCCGGCAGCGTCCAATACTGAATTTCGGCCATGCCATATCATTCCGCTATCGATAAGCCTTCTTGCCGCCCCCATGAACCTCCGCACCCTGCGCTATTTCGTGGCCATCGCCGATGCCGGCAGCCTGACGGCCGCCGCGGCCGCCATCTCCATTGCCCAGCCGGCCCTGACCCGGCAGCTACGAGAACTCGAAGCGGACCGGGGCACCTCGCTGGTCCACCGCATGCCGCGCGGCGTGCGGCGCACGCAG
>CAUPRZ010000381.1:0-2923 GCA_963513855.1 uncultured Hylemonella sp. | reverse complement strand
GCTGGATCGGTTGCGAGTACCGCCCGGCTCGGGGGGCTGTTCCTGATGGCACAAGCGACGGACTCCCGTGGCTGAAACAAGCCGAACTGTCGCTAAAACCATAAGCGCTGCCGCAGCGGGCCGGTGGCTCATTTATGGCGTGTCATTGCCAAGCCAAGGACGAGGCCCAGGGCAGCACCGATGCCAATCGATGTCCAGGGATTCTTCTGCACGAATTCGTCGGTGGCGTCACGGGCAGCCTTGACCTGAGTGAAGGCGGCATCCTGCAAGTCGGTCAGCTGGGCCTGTGCCACCCGTAGCCGGCCCTGGATCCGCCGGCGAACCTCGGTGGCGCTGTCACCGGCCTGGTCGGCTGTCACGCGCAACAGCTCTTCGGCATCGACGATCACCTGACGCAAATCGCTGAACAGCTGGTCTTTCTGGGGGGCGATGGTTTCAAACATGGGCATATTCCTTGAAGCTGGAAAGAAAGAACGGCCCATCTGGTCGATGGGCCGGGTGTCCCGACCTGAAGCGATCGGGAAGCGGGGAGCGCTATGGATCAGTAGAGGTAACGCACACCCACGGACAGGTTCGAGACACGCTCACGTTCGCTGCCCGCAAACTGCAGGTTGTAGTCGTCGTACTGAACCACGGCAGACCACTGGCGCGCAAAGGCGAATTCAAGTCCCACGCCGTAGGTCCAGTCCAGGCCGCTCTCGCTGCCGGTGGTGACGCCGGACGCCGGGGCTGCAGACACACTCGTGCGGGAATAGATCCCGCCGACCTTGCCCAGCAGGTTGAAGGACGACCCGATCGGTACCCGGCCTATCAGGCTCAGGTTGATGCCATGCGCGCTGGTGCGGCCACCAGCACGGTCGATGTTGCCGAGGTCGACATAGCCCAGTTCTGCACCCAGGTTGCTGTCCTTGAAATAACTGCCCATATTGATCTGCAGGGCCCGGTTGGTGTTGTCGGAGTCGTAGACGCTGGTGTCGTCGCCGATTTTGTAGTCGGTCCGGCCGACGCTCAGGCCGATATAGCTGTTGCCCGTGGCGTAACCGCTGTTGCTGGTCGTGCCTTGTGCCGCAGCCCCTGCGGCCACGGTCAAGGTGGCGATGGCCAGGCACAGTTTGGACATGAGAAGACGTGATGGGTTCATGGTGAATCCTTGCATTGATTGAAGAACGGACTCAGTGAGATGACATGAGCCTTGCGTGACGTCGAACCATTTCGGAAGCCATGCAAGCTGACCTTAAAGCTTGCAACGCTGCGTGACTGTTCGACTGCGTACATAAGGACCGGTGATTCACTCATCCGGCCCCTTGTGTTGTCTTCCTGCCGTACCTGGTACGACATGTGCTGCAGCGCACAGACGGACAACCGTTGAGTCGATGGTGATGCCTTAGGCTGTTTGCGATCTCGTGCAAACAAGCCAAGGCATGCGCGCATCAACGTGCGGGAATCACCCCGGTGTCGTTGGAGACGACGATCTCCACGCGCCGGTTGAGCTGCCTGCCGTTGGCCGAATTGTTGTCGGCCACCGGGTGAGACTCACCATAACCTCGGGTGGCAATACGTTGAGGATTCACGCCCTTGTCGATCAGGCTGGTTCGCACCGAGGCGCTGCGCCGTTCCGACAGATCCATATTGGTGGCTTCACTGCCCGTGCTGTCTGTGAAACCTTCGATCAGGACATTACGCTGCGGATAGTTCTGGAGAAAGTCCACCAGCTTGTCGATGTCGCGTGTGCTGCCGGACTTGAGGTTGGCCTGGCTCGTGGCAAACAGAACATCGCTGAAGGTGATGACCAGGCCACGGGGCGTGGTCTGGGCGTTCAGTGCCTTGACCTGCTCCTGCAGTTCCTGGTTGCGTTGCTCAACCGTTCGAGTCTGGTCCTGCGCTGACCGTGTCTGCTCCTCAGCGGCTCGGGTCTGACCTTCTGCCACCCGGGTTTGATTTTGTGCGTTCCGCGTCTGGTTCTGGGCCGCCAGGGCGCGTTGCTGGGCTGCATCGGCCTCGCGGGTGCGCGCATCGAGTTGCATGCGGTCGCGCACGGCGTTGGCTTCGTTCACACGCTGCTCTGCGGCTTTCTGCCTGCCGACTTCCTGCGCAATGGTTGCGCGTTGCTGGGCCAGATAGGACAGATGGTCCACGGTGGCCGCTGGCTCGCGGGCAGCCTCAGCCTGGTTGGCTCGCTGCATGGCGGTGTCCGCGTCCTGCAATTCGCTGGCGGCCAGCGATACGGTCTGCGGATTGTTGCGCGCCGCCTGGTGCTCACTGCGCGCGAGCATGAGGGGGGTCTTGTCTGGCGGTGTCGTGCTGCAGGCGCTCAGGGTGGCCAGCACGATGGCGGCCAGGGGGAGGGAGTAGAGGTTTTTCATGGGGTTCTCTGTGAGGTTTAGCGCTCGTTGCGCTTGATTTCTTCGCCCAGGATCCGGCGATCTTCTTGCAGTGAGGTCGCAGCTTTTTCCGCCTTGGCTGTGCGTGTGCGGGTCATGGCCAGCTGGGCGTCGGCCTGGGCCTGTTCGGCCAGGATCAATGCCTGTGTGTTGTCCTGGTCGTTCATCGCCACGCGCGCGCGGTTCAGCTTGGCGCGGGCGGCGCTCAGTTCAGCCGGGGCCAGCTCGGCAGCACCGGCGCTGGCGGCCTGTTCGACCGCGGCCGTTGATACCGCCATCTGTGCGGTAGGGGCGGGTGCTCTCGCAGCGCAAGCGGTCAAGGCCAGTGAGGTGCCGATGAGCATCAGGCCGAGCCACCCGATGCGGATCACGGGCTTGGGCGTCAAAAGAGTTTTCATGGGGTTTCCTGTCATATCTGTGTGGAGGGACCAAGCGGCCCGTAACCCTGGAGGCGTCGGGGGAGGGCTCAGCATGGTCTTCATCTCCAGGCCGGTCCGTGCGCCAGCGTACACAGACGTGAAGTTGTCACAGCTTGTGTTATT
>CAUPRZ010000380.1:0-2925 GCA_963513855.1 uncultured Hylemonella sp. | reverse complement strand
GGCGCGGCAGTCGACTGCTCAGACGCCCGCACATATCCGGCCCGGGCGGCGCATCATGGGTCCATGCCCGCGCCGCCCCGCAACCCCTTCAACCCCCGGCTGGCCGAAGGCGTGCGGCGTTTCGGTTTTCGCAAGTGGTACGAACGCGAGCTGCTGTCCAGCCACGCCCATCTGCTGCTCTGCCTGCTGTGTTCCATCGCGCTGATCGGCATCCTGGAGGGTTTCGGTGCCGGTAGTCGGGACGAGAAACTGCTCGACGTGCTGCTTTTCATCGCCTGCGGCGGCGTCGGCCTGTGGACTCTGCGGCGTTACCTCTATCTGCTCATGCACGCCGAAGAAGTGGCCAACCAGGCCAACTGCCCCGGCTGCGGGGTCTACGCCCGCTTCGTGGTCATGGGTGAAGACCGGCGCAGCGGGCAGACTGCCGTGTGCTGCCGCGCCTGCCGGCACGAATGGACCATCGCATCCTGATCAGCGCAGATTCGCCCGGACCCAGGCCGCAATCTGCGCTGGCGAACTCATGGCACCCGCCTGACGTGCCACCTCGCGCCCGCCCACAAAAAGCGCCAAGGTCGGGATGCTGCGGATGTTGAAACGCGCCGCGAGCTGCTGCTCGTCCTCGGTGTTCACCTTGGCCAAGCGCACCTGGGGCTCTAGCTGAGCCGCCGCCTGCTCGAAGGCCGGGGCCATCATGCGGCAGGGCCCGCACCAGGGGGCCCAGAAGTCCACCAGCACAGGCACCTCGCCACGCCCGATGTGGCGCTCGAAAGAGTCCGCATCCAACGCCACCGGATGGCCGGCGAACAGGGGCTGGTGGCAGCCACCGCAGTCCGGTGCCTTGCTCAGATCCGCGACCTGAACCCGGTTGGTGGTGTGGCAGTGCGGACAAACGACGTGACGTACTTCGCTCATGACGATCCCTTTCCCATCCCAGGATGGGGGCTCGCAGAGGCAATTCAAGTCAGATAAAGCGCGCGATCCCCACCGCCACCAGACTCAGGAGGATGGTGGTGGTGAAGGGTAGGTTGAACTCGCGCCCAAAAAACGTGAAGTTCAGGTCGCCCGGCAGGCGGCCGAAGCCGATCTTCTTGAACCAGGGTGTCACTGCATTGACCAGCAGCAGGATGATGAAGATGGCGAGCAACCAGCGGAACATGGGCGATCTCAAAGAGTGTGGGTACGGTCACCCGCCGCAAAACCCAGCGCGGCCCAGGGCTCGCCCACGCTCATGCCGACGACCTTGAACAACTCACCCATCTCGTGCTCCATGAGCAGCTTGTGGGCCTGGGCACGGGCCGGCAACTCGGCCTCTTCCATCAGCGCGGCCAGGCCGCAGTTGAGCAGGAAACGGCCCTGCGAGGTGTAGCCCAGCACTTCCAGCCCCGCCTCCTGCGCGGCCAGGGCGATACCGGTGAAATTGACGTGGGCCGTGATGTCCTTGAGGCCTACGTCGCTCAGGGGATCGGGGTCGGACTGGTGGGCGCGGTGGCACATGACCGTGCCCATGTGGCGCTGCGGGTGGTAGTACTCGGCCTCGGGAAAACCGTAGTCGATGAAAAAAGCCGCGCCACGGCGCAGGCGCTCGGCCAGGGTGCGCATGAAGGCCTCGGCCTGGGGATGGATTTCGCTCAGGTAGTCGTGGGCGCCTTCCACGTCCACGGGCGGGCGCAGTTTTGTCGGCCGGTCGGCCCAGACAAAACGCTCGCCTTCGGCCGCCACACCACGCTCGTACCAGACGCTGTTCTGTCGCACCAGCAGCTGCACGGGCATGGCGTCCAGCACCTCGTTGCCCACCACCACGCCCTGCATGCGCGTGGGCAACTCGCTGACCCACTGCACACGTTCGCCGTAGATTTGCAGGGCCTGCTGCTGACGGGCCCGCAACGCCCCCGAAACGTCGACGATGGTGTAACGGCGTACGCGCTCGCCCAGGCTCTGCAGCAGTTGCAAGGCCAGGGCGCCGGAACCGGCACCGAATTCCCAGATTTCGTCGGTCTGCGTGCGCTCCAGCGCCTCGCCCACCTGGGCCGCCAGGGCACGGCCAAACTGGGGGGACAGCTCGGGGGCGGTCACAAAATCGCTGCCTGAACCGGGCATGAGGCCGAGTTTGCGCAGATCGTTGGCGTAATAACCCAGACCGGGCGTGTACAGCGCACGGTGCATGAAGTCGTCAAAACCCATCCAGCCCCCGGCCTCCTGGATGGCTTGCGCCAGGCGGGAAAAGAGGGGGGTCGTTAAACTCTGGGCTGTAGTCATTTCCCCGCCATTCTCTCCCAATGTCCTCCCCTGAACGCACGGTCCTCGTCACCGGCTCGGCCAAGCGCCTGGGCCGCGAGATCGCGCTCGTCCTGGCGCAGGCCGGCTGGCAGCTGGCCGTGCACTACCGCGGCTCGCAGGACGAGGCCATGTTGACCGTGGCTGACTGCGAGCAACTCGGTGTGAGCGCCGCCGCCTTTGACGCCGATCTGGCCGACGAGGCGGCCGTACGCGAGCTGTTGCCGCGCGTGATCGCGCACTTCGGCCAGGTGGATGCCGTGGTCAACTGTGCCGCCCTCTTCGAACACGACAGTGCGGCCAGCTTCGGCTACGCCGCGCTCGAAAAGCACCTGCGCACCAACACGGGCGCGCCCATCCTGCTGGCCCAGGCCCTGCACGGCCATGTGCAGGAGCGCGCGGGCGACGGCGTGGTGGTCAACCTGCTGGACCAGAAGCTCTGGAACCAGAACCCCGATTTCCTGAGCTACACGCTCTCCAAGGCCGCGCTGGAAGCCGCCAACACCATGCTGGCCCTGGCCCTGGCGCCCGATGTGCGTGTGGTGGGTGTGGCCCCGGGCCTCACACTGACGAGCGACTACCTCACGCCCGAGAAGTTCGAGGCCCTGCACCAGCTCTCGCCCCTGGGCCGCTCCTCCACCCCCGCCGATG
>CAUPRZ010000379.1:0-2945 GCA_963513855.1 uncultured Hylemonella sp. | reverse complement strand
GTTTTCGCGGATGTAGCTGTCGGGGTCATGTTCTGCGGGCAGGAAAAGGAATTTGACGCTGCGTACATCGGTCGCATAGGGCAGGGCGCCATCGAGCGCACGGCGCGCGGCACGGCGGCCGGCGGCGTCACCGTCGAAGCTGAAGACCACAGCGTCGGTGAAGCGAAAAAGCTTCTGCACATGGTCCGTGGTGCAGGCCGTGCCCAGGGTGGCGACCGCATTGGGGAAGCCCAGCTGGGCCAGGGCCACCACGTCCATATAACCTTCGGTGACCAGGGCATAACCTGCGTCACGGATGGCGTTGCGGGCTTCGAAGAGGCCGTAGAGCTCCAGTCCCTTGCTGAAGACCGGGGTCTCGGGTGAGTTCAGGTATTTGGGTTTCTCGTCGCCCAGCACGCGCCCGCCAAAACCGATGCATTCGCCCTTGACGTTGCGGATGGGGAACATGATGCGGTCGCGGAAGCGGTCGTAGCGCTTTTCCTCGCCGCCCTGCTCGTCGGCGTTGGTGATGACCAGGCCGCTTTCCACCAGCAGCGGGTCGTCGTAGCTGGGGAAGACGCTGGCCAGGCCGCGCCAGCCTTCGGGTGCATAACCCAGGCCGAAGGTCTTGGCGACTTCGCCCGAGAGGCCTCGGCCCTTGAGGTAGTCCACGGCGCGCGGTGCATTTTTCAGCTGCTTGCGCCAGGCTTCGCCGGCCTTTTCCAGCACGTCGTTGAGCGTGGCCTGCTTCTGGCGCTGTTCGGCGGCGCGGGCGCGGTCCTGCGGGCTGGCGTCGTCCTCCGGCACCTGCAAGCCGTAGTGCTGGGCCAGGTCGCGCACGGCCTCGATGAAGCTCATGCCGGTCTGTTCCATCAGGAAGTTGATCGCGTCGCCGTGTTTGCCACAGCCGAAGCAGTGATAGAACTGCTTGGTCGGGCTGACCGTGAAGGAGGGGGACTTCTCGGCGTGGAAGGGGCACAGGCCCATGAAATTGGCGCCGCCCTTCTTGAGCTGCACGGTGCGGCCGACGATCTCGACGACGTCGGCGCGCGCTAGCAATTCCTGGATGAAGGACTGGGGGATGGCCATGGTATGGCCTCGATTGTAGGGAGGCGGCTCAGTCGCCCTTGACGATGCCTTCGCGCCGCGGGTCCGCACCGCCATAGAGACCTTTGCCGCGTACCTGGATGGCCTGCAGGCCGCTGGGCAGGGCTTGTTCCTTCACCTCGTGGCCGCGCTGGCGCAGGGCCTGCAGGGTGGCGGCCGGGAAACGTTCGGACTCCAGCAGCACCGGGCCGCCGAAGGCCGCGACATTGGGCAGGTTGATGGCTTGCTGCACGTCCAGGCCCCAGTGCAGAGTACCGTAGAGCAGCTTGCCCGTGTAATGGATGATGTAGGCGCCGCCCGGGCTGCCGCCGCTGAGCAGGAAGTCGCCACGCGGGCGTTCAAAGACCAGCACCGGCGTCATGGACGAGCGCGGGCGCTTGCGCGGTTCGACGCGGTTGGCGATGGGCGCGCCCGAGTCGCTGCGCGGCACGAAGCTGAAATCAGTGAGCTGGTTGTTGAGCAGGAAACCGCCGCCCAGGCCCTGCCCGCGGTTGACCATGAGGCGGGCGCCCCAGGCGGCTTCGATGCTGCTGGTCATGGCCAGGGCCCGGCCCTCGGCGTCGACGATGCTCAGGTGCGAGGTGCCGTACTCGGGCTGCTCGGGCATGGGCCCCAGGCTTTGCTGCACGCCGGCGGGGATGCCCGGTGGTGCTTCGCGCATGCGCTGGGCCTTCGGGTCGTTGGTGATCAGCCGGGCGCGCTGGGCCAGGTAGTCCTCATCGAGCAGGCTCATCCAGCTCTTGCCGGGCGGGGGCACGTAGTCCGGGTCAGCCACATAGACGGCACGGTCGGCAAAGGCCAGGCGCGAGGCCTCGGTGTAGAGGTGCAACCACTGCGGCCCCGGCCGCAGGCCCTGCGGGCTGCGCTGGGGCTGCAGCTTGGCGGCGGGTGTGTGGGCCAGCAGGCCCAGGATCTGGCCCAGGGCCAGGGTGCCCGAGCTCGGGGGCGGCATGCCGCAGATGCGCACGTCACGCGTGCGCGCTTTGGCTTTGGCCTGGGTGGATGGCTGCGCGCTGTAGACAAAACACAGGGGCGGGCGCACCGCGACTGCGTACTCCACCAGATCGCTCAGGCTCAGGCGCCCCGGGCTCAGTGGATGCTCTCGCACCTTGCGCACCATGGCCTCGGCCACCTCCCCGGTGTAGAAGGCGCCGCTGCCTTCTTCGGCAATACGGCGCAGCACGGCGGCCAGTTCCGGATTTTTGAGCACATGGCCCACGGGCCAGGGCTGGCCCTGGGCGTCAAAGTAATGGGTCAGGGCCACCGGATCCTGCTTGAGCTGCGGGGTTTCGAGCAGCAGGGTGTGCAGGCGCGGGCTGACGGGGAAGCCGGCCTCGGCCAGGGTGATGGCGGGTTCGAAAAGCTGGCGCCAGGGCAGGCGACCGTGCTGGCGGTGGGCCAGCTCCAGCAGGCGCAGCACACCGGGGGTGCCGACGGAGCGGCCGCTGTGCACGGCAGTCTGGAAGGACAGGGGCTTGCCTTGGGCATCAAGGAAGAGGTTTTCGTCGGCCTCGCTGGGCGCGGTCTCACGGCCATCGTAGGCCTCGGTGATCTGGCCGTCGTGGTGCAGCAGGAAGGCGCCGCCGCCGATGCCGCTGGACTGGGGTTCGACCAGGGTCAGCACCATCTGCGCGGCCACGGCGGCGTCCACCGGCGCTGACCTGAATGGCAAGGCGGCGCAGGACGCGGCGCGCCAGATCCGCGAACGTCTGGCCGATTATGCGGTCAAACTGTACGGTGGCGACGCTGGCACTGTGCGCTTCTTCGACAACCATATCCACGTCAATGGTCACGTCGTGCCGTTTGCCGAGCTGGTGCAGAAGGCGTATCTGGGGCGGGTGCAACTGTGGTCGGACGGT
>CAUPRZ010000378.1:0-2963 GCA_963513855.1 uncultured Hylemonella sp. | reverse complement strand
CAAGAAGCTCGAAGAGGGCTTCTACCTCGAAGCCCTGTCCAACGGTCCCACGCTGGCCTTCAAGGACATGGCCATGCAACTGCTCGGGAATCTGTTCGAGTACGAACTGGCCCGCCGCGGCGAAGAACTCAACATCCTGGGCGCCACCAGCGGCGACACCGGCAGCGCGGCCGAATACGCCATGCGCGGCAAAAAAGGCGTGCGTGTCTTCATGACCAGCCCGCACGGCCGCATGAGCCCCTTCCAGCAGGCGCAGATGTTCAGCCTGCAGGACGCCAATATCCACAACCTGGCGGTTCAGGGGGTGTTCGACGACTGCCAGGACATCGTCAAAGCCGTCTCCAACGATCTGGACTTCAAGCGCCAGTACAAGATCGGTACCGTCAACTCCATCAACTGGGCCCGTCTGGTGGCTCAGGTGGTGTATTACTTCGCAGGCTACTTCCAGGCCACAAAGAGCAATACAGAGAAGGTCAGCTTCACCGTGCCCTCAGGCAATTTCGGCAATGTCTGCGCCGGCCATGTGGCCCGCATGATGGGCCTGCCCGTCGACAAGCTTGTGGTCGCGACCAACGAGAACGATGTGCTCGACGAGTTTTTCCGAACCGGTGTCTACCGTGTGCGCGGCAGCGCCGACACGCACGAGACTTCCAGCCCGTCCATGGACATCTCCAAGGCCAGCAACTTCGAACGCTTTGTCTTCGACCTGCTGGGTCGTGACGGGACCATGGTCCAGTCCCTGTTTGGCGAGCAGCTGTCCAAGGCTGGCCAATTCGACCTCAGTGCTGATCCTGCCTTTGCTCTGGCTCGCGAGCGTTATGGTTTTGTCAGCGGCAAGAGCACACACTCCAACCGCTTGGCCACCATCCGTGACACTTTTGAGCGTTTCGGTGTAATGATCGACACGCACACCGCCGACGGTGTGAAAGTGGCGCGTGAGCATATGCAGAGCGGCGTGCCCATGATCGTGTTGGAAACAGCCCTGCCCATCAAGTTCGCCGCGACCATCGTGGAAGCGCTGGGGCGCGAGCCGCAGCGTCCGGCCAAGTTCGAAGGCATCGAAAACCTGCCCAAGAAGGTCACGGTCATCGGTGCTGACGTGCAGGGCATCAAGGACTACATCGTCCGACACTGCGCCTGAAATGTCTGTTGCGCTCCGGGGACTGCTTATGCGCTATCAAATCTGTAGCTTTGGAGTGATCGTTTCATGAAAGTGGTGGGTTTTGCCGGTTACTCCGGCTCGGGCAAGACCACCCTGGTCGAGAAGCTCATTCCCGCGCTCAGGCTGCGCGGCCTGCGGGTGTCCGTGGTCAAGCACGCACATCACAAGTTCGACATCGACCACCCGGGCAAGGACAGCCATCGCCATCGCGAGGCCGGTGCTTTCGAGGTGGTCATCGCCTCCAACAAGCGCTTGGCCCTGATGCGCGAATACGAGCGCGAGAGCGAGCCCAAGGTGCACCATCTGATCGCTGAGCTTTATGAGGGTGTGGACTGGGTGCTGGTGGAGGGTTTCAAGAGCAGCGATCTGCTCAAGATCGAAGTCTGGCGGGCAGCCAACGACAAACCCGTGCGTTATCCCCAGGACGACTTCATCGCCGCCGTGGCCACCGATGACGCGGCCCAGTTGCCCGTGCCCACAGGCCTGGACGTGCTGGACCTCAATGAACCCGACGCTGTGGCCGAATGGCTGGTGACCCATGGCGAGCGTTTCGAGTACGACCCCGAGCTCTACGCCGCATGAATGCCCCGCGTGCACCCCTGAAGTCGCTGGACCAGGCTCTGGTCGAGCTGCTGGCGCAGGCCCGTCCGCTGGCCGGCACGGAAGAGGTGGGCACCTTCGACGCCGACGGTCGTGTGCTGGCACAAGACCTGGTCTCGGCCTTGCACGTGCCGCCGCAGGACAACAGCTCCATGGATGGTTACGCCCTGCGTTGCGCCGACGTGCCGGTCGCTGGTGTGGTGCTGCCCGTCACGCAACGCATACCCGCGGGCCAGCATGGCCAGCCGCTCCAGGCCGGTGAGGTGGCGCGCATTTTCACGGGTGCGCCCGTACCGGCAGGTGCCGACACCATCGTCATGCAGGAAGACTGCGAGCCGGTGGGCGAGGGCCGTGTGCGTTTGAACGTCGTGCCGCAAAACGGCCAGTGGATACGCCGTGCCGGCGAAGACGTGACGCGTGGCGCCGTGGTGCTGGCGCGTGGCCAGCGCCTCAACCCTGCGGCCCTGGGCCTGGCGGCCGGCATCGGCCTGGCGCGCCTGAGCGTGGTGCGCCGCCCCCGTGTGGCCCTGTTCTCCACGGGGGATGAACTGGTCATGCCCGGTGAGTTGCCGCCCGAGCAGATGCCCCCGGGCTCCATCTACAACTCCAACCGCTTTTTCCTGCGCGCGCTGCTGCTGCGCCTGGGCTGCGAGGTCACTGACTGCGGCATCGTGCCCGACCAACGCGAGGCCACGCTGACGGCGCTGCGTGAAGCGGCGCAGGGCCACGACCTGGTGCTCACCAGCGGCGGTGTCTCCGTGGGCGAGGAAGACCACATCAAGCCCTCGGTGCAGCAGCTCGGTGAACTGGACCTTTGGCAGATTTCCATGAAACCCGGCAAACCCTTTGCCTACGGCAAGCTCCACCGCAACGGTCCGCAGGACGCCTGCCACTTCGCCGGCCTGCCGGGCAACCCGGTTTCAAGTTACGTCACCTTCATGTTGCTGGTGCGACCCTTCCTGCTCAGGCTGCAGGGCGCGACGAGCGTAGAGCCTGTGCGCATGGCTTTGCCTGCGCATTTCCAGATCAAACGTGGTGACAAGCGTCGCGAGTTTCTGCGTGTGCGCCGCAATGCAGCGGGTGGTTTGGACCTCTTTCCCAACCAGAGCTCGGGCGTGCTGACCTCGGCGGTCTGGGCCGACGGCCTGGTGGATAACCCGGCCGGAGGGACGATAGACCATGGCGACATCGTGCAATTCCT
>CAUPRZ010000377.1:0-2964 GCA_963513855.1 uncultured Hylemonella sp. | reverse complement strand
GTGGATGCCGATATAGGTCAGCCGTGGAGGGAGAGCGTCTGAAAATCGCCGTTCCCGCCCGCCCATGAACATGATGGAGCAGGCGGAGACACATCGGCCTGCGATGACGGTCTTGTAGCCCCTGCTGGCAATCAGGTTGCCAATTCGCAGGCCGGTCCACAAGTCGCCGCCGGGTGAGTTGACGAAGACGACGGTATCGATGGCCCCACTGGCAAAAGCAGCCTCGAATTTCAATAGGTCGTCGCCCACCGGGCCGGAAGCGTAGACCACGCTGCCATGCGCCTCGACGGTCATGGCCTCCGCACCGCCGTGGAGTGTCGTGAGCAGCAGTACCAGGCAACTCAGGAAGAACCGGACGACCATGCGTATTTGGAGTTGGGGAGGGAGGGGTCAATCCTCGTCGGCGGCATCCACGGAAGCCAGCATCTCACGCACCAGCTGGAAGACCTCGCGGTAGGCGCGGCCCTGGCGCGGGGCCAGGCCCTGTGACACGGCGGCCTTGTCAGCGGGCAGGGCATCCTTGCGGGCCTGGCGCACCAGGGCGCGCAGCTGCTGGGTGTCGGTCTGCGGGAAATCCTGGATCCACAGGGCCACGGCCTCGTCGTCGGCGATCAGGCGGTCGCGCCATTGCTCGGCGGTGTGCAGCAGGGCGGTCTCGCGGGCCGAGGGCATGTGTTGCTCCACCAGGGCGGCGCGGGCGGCGTCCAGAACGGCCGGGTCCAGCTGGCGCATGAGCTTGCCCACGAACTGCATCTGGCGGCGTTTGCCTTCGAAATTGGTGATCCGCTTGGCCTCGGTCATGGCTTCGATCAACTTGTCCGGCAGGTTCAGCTTGTCCCGCAGATCGGCACGCAGGTTCAGCAGTTCTTCGCCGAGCTTCTGCAGCTCGGTGCTTTCGCGCTTGAGGTCGGTGCGGCTGACGTCGGTGTCGCCCCGGAGCTCGCGTTTGAGCTCCAGGTCGAGTTCGCTGCCTTCGGCAACAAACTGGCCTTTGACGTAATAGCCTTTTTTGGGTTTGCGGGACATGTCTGGGGATATTGGAGCTGGCGCCGTTTTCAGGCGCATGGGCAAGTATCATAGCTTCGCCATGAACAAACCCGCTCCCCGTGCCCACACCGGCAATGACAACGGCTTCAGCTACAGCCGCGACTTTTTTGCAGAACTCGTGGACGCCGCCCTGGCCCACGCCAAAAAGATAGGCGCCACCGACGCCGGGGCCGAGGCCTCCGAGGGCTGCGGCCTGAGTGTCTCGGTGCGCAAGGGCGAGCTGGAAAACGTGGAGCGCAACCGCGACAAGTCCCTGGGCGTCACGGTCTATCTGGGCCAGCGCCGCGGCAATGCCAGCACCTCCGATTTCTCGCGCGCAGCCATCGAGCAGACCGTGCAGGCGGCCTACGACATCGCGCGTTTCACGGCCGAAGACCCGGTTGCCGGCCTGCCCGATGCCGAGGACATCGTGCACCACGACGAGGCCGGCCGTGAGCTGGACCTCTTTCACCCCTGGGCCATCGCCAGCGAGGAGGCCGCGCAGATCGCCCGTGCCACCGAGGCCGCGGCCCTCAAGACGGACAAACGCATCACCAACAGCGAAGGCGCGGCCGTCTCGGCCCAGCAGTCGCATTTTTTCAGCGCCCACACGCGGGGATTCCGCGGCGGTTACGCCAGCTCGCGCCATTCCATCTCGGTCTCGCCCATCGCGGGCAAGGGCGATGGCATGCAACGCGACTACTGGTACAGCTCGCACCGCCACCCCGAAGACCTGGCCCTGCCCGCCGCCATCGGCCGTTACGCCGCCGAGCGCGCGCTGAGCCGCCTCAAGGCGCGCAAGATCAGCACCCGCGAAGTGCCCGTGCTGTTTGAGTCGCCCCTGGCCGCTGGCCTGCTGGGCGCGCTGGTGCAGGCGCTCAGCGGCGGAGCGCTGTATCGCAAGAGTTCCTTCCTGCTCGACTCCCTGGGTACGCAGGTGCTGCCTGCGCACATCAACGTGCTCGAAGACCCCTTCCTCTTGCGCGGCAAGGGCAGCTCGCCCTTTGACGAAGAAGGTGTGCGGGTCCAGGCACGTTCGGTTATCGAGGCCGGCCGTGTGCAGGGTTATTTCCTGAGCAGCTACTCGGCGCGCAAGCTGGGCATGAAGACCACGGGCAATGCCGGTGGTTCGCACAATCTGATCCTGAGCTCCAGCCAGACCCGGCCGGGCGACGACCTCGACGCCATGCTCCAGAAGCTGGGCACGGGCCTCTTCGTGACCGAACTCATGGGCCAGGGCGTGAACTACGTGACGGGTGATTACTCACGTGGCGCCAGCGGCTACTGGGTGGAAAAAGGCCGCATCGCCTACCCGGTGCACGAGATCACCATCGCCGGCAATATGAAAGACATGCTCATGGGCATCACGGCCGTGGGTGCCGATGCTTACAACTACGGCGCCAAGACCGTGGGGTCGATCCTCATCAACAAGATGAAGGTGGCCGGGAGCTGAAGCGATGAGTGACCGTGCGTCCCTGAGATGGTCACGTCTGTTCCAACCTCGTCATCCGATCTTCTGGATGATCATGGCGCTCAACGGACTGTCCGCCATGCTCTCGTGGATCGTCCAGAGCAAGCCACTGAACACTCTGGGACTGAGCCTGGTGACGCTTTTCCTTCTGAGCAATGCGCTGGTCAGCATGTGGCTGGGCTGGCGACTGCTGCGCGAAGAGCCACTAGCCGACGCGCCGCCGCCCGGGCGCTGAGCGGTCTGCGTGCGTCGGCCCTGGCGCTTTTTTTTGTTCCAACATTCCTGCGGCGCTGGTTGCCGCCTGAGCCCGGCACCTGTGCGACAGGGGGTACGTCCCTGTTCTTTTAGCATCAGTGGGACGCTGTCCAGAGAGGCCTCACCACCATGCTTTCACTGCCACAAGACCTGGCCGATGCCAACCTGATCGAGGCCGTGCGCGAGCATGCGCGCTGGCAGGAACCCTGTGT
>CAUPRZ010000376.1:0-2977 GCA_963513855.1 uncultured Hylemonella sp. | reverse complement strand
TGACGGGTGAGCGCGAGTTCTATGGCCTGTCCCTGCAGGTGGACCGCCGCGTGCTGGACCCGCGCCCCGACACCGAGACCCTGGTGGACTGGGCGCTGGAACTGCTGCCGCCACAGGGAGCGGTCATCGACCTGGGTACCGGCAGCGGCGCCATCGCCCTGGCCCTTAAATCCCAACGCCCCGAGGCACGCGTGAGCGCTGTGGACACCAGCCCCGAAGCCCTGGCCGTGGCCCTGGCCAATGCACAACGGCTCAGTCTGGCGGTGCAATTCGTGCAAGGCAACTGGTTGGACGGCCATACGGATCACTACGACCTGATCGTCTCCAACCCGCCCTACATCGCCGAGGGCGACCCCCTTCTGGATCTGCTGGGGCATGAACCGCAGATGGCCCTGAGCTCAGGGCCCGACGGCCTGGACGCCATTCGTACCCTCATCACCCCGGCCCCGGCCCATCTGCAGGCAGGCGGCTGGCTGCTGCTGGAACATGGGTATGACCAGGCCGAGCGTGTGCGTGCCCTGCTCACACAGGCCGGTTTCAGCGCCGTCCAGTCACGCCAGGATCTGGCTGGCATTGAGCGCTGCAGCGGCGGCCAGTGGCCGGGCCGCTGACGCGCATCCCGCACCTCGCACACGCCCCAGCCCGAACCCAGCGTGCTGACCTGCACGCAAACACCGCCAAATTGGTGCGCACCCGCACGCATTTAGCGCTTGCTCTGCGCCAGGCGTTCCGTTTCAGTGCAAACACAAGAAGGCCACACAAGGAGTCGTGCGCCTGCAAACAAGTTGATTCCGCACCCGCTTCATAGACTGCTTCTACGCGGCGACCCAACCGGACATGGTGTCCGGAAGACCCGCTCACCAGGAGTGTTCCACCATGAAGCGCCTATCCTTCACCCCCCGCCCAGCCCTAGCGCGCAGACTCTGGTCTGTGCTGGGCATCATGAGCCTCGCCGTCTTCTCGGCGACGGCCCAAGCCGAGATCTTCACGCCGCCCAAGGCCGAATGCGCGGCCCTGCAGGCCAAGTACCCGCAATTCAAAGGCAAGGCCCTGGTCAATGCGATCAACCCGCACACGCCGGGCTACGAGACCATCGACCCCAAGGACCCGAGCAAGTACATCGGCTTTGACATCGACCTGGGCGAGACCATTGGCGCCTGCCTGGGCTTCACGATCAGCTACAAGGCCGTGACCTTTGCCGCGCTGCTGACCACGCTGCAGTCCGGCCAGGCCGACATCGTGATCTCCGACATCTACGCCACCAAGGAACGCGCCAAGGCGGCCGACTTCATCACCTATTCCAAGGTGTTCGACGGTGTGCTGGTGGCCAAGGGCAACCCCAAGAAGATCACCGGCATCAACACCTCGCTGTGCGGCACCACTGCGGCCGAGAACACGGGTTATGTGGAAGTGCCGCTGATCCAGGCGCTGAACGACGAGTGCAAGAAGCTGGGCAAGCCCGTGCCCGAGATTCAGCTCTATGACAACAACCAGAGCTGCATCCAGGCCATCCTGGCCGGCCGCGCCGACACCTATATCAACGACGTGAACACCGTGGACAACGCGGTCAAGGCCTACCCGGACAAGCTGGAGAAGGCCACCGCCGTGACCATCCCCTACTCGGTGGGCATTGCCGTGCCGCGCAACAACGTGCCATTCCGCACCGCCGTGATGGACGCGCTGATCGTGCTGCAGAAGGCCGGCATCCATACCGCGATGCTGAAGAAGAACGGCCTGCCCGTTGAAAACCTCGAAGCACCCAAGCTGGTGCTGGCTGACTGAGACCGCGTCTGACCCTGTATGGAAAAGTTCCTCCACTATCTCACCCTGCCCTGGCTGCTTGAGGGTATCTACCTGACGGTTTCAGCCACGGCCATCGGCCTGGCGGGCGGGATGGTGGTGGGGCTGCTCCTGGCCATGATGCAGCTCAGCCGCTTTGGCTGGCTGGCGGCCTGCGCACGAGGCTATGCCGTGATCTTTCGCGGCACGCCCCTGCTGCTGCAGATGGTCTTTTTCTACAACGCCCTGCCCTTTGTGGGCATCAAGCTGTCGGGCCTCATGGCGGCGGGCCTGGCCCTGGCGTTCAACGAGGCCAGCTTCATCGCCGAGATGTTTCGCGCCGGGGTGGTCAGTGTGGACCGCGGCCAGGTGCTGGCCGGTCAGGCCCTGGGCATGACGCCCACGACGCTGATGCAGCGTGTGGTGGCACCGCAGGCGCTGCGCACCATGATCCCGGCCTTTGGCAACGAGGCGGTGAGCACGCTCAAGAACTCGTCACTCGCTTCTTTTATTGCGGTACAGGAACTGACCCTGCGCAGCACGCAGCTGGTGTCTGCGAACTTCGATTTCTTTTCCGTCTTTCTGGCGTCCGGCATCATGTACTTGGTGCTCACGGGCGCCATCAGCATCCTGCAGCTGGCGCTGGAGGCACGCTTTGACCTGGACCGCCACAGCATGCGCGGCTACGCGCGCTGGCTGCCCTGGGCCAGGGCGGCGGTGAGCACACCGGTGCCGGCCCCGGTGGCCCCGGTCTCCGACAAAACCGCAGCGGCCCCGCTGGATACGGCGGCCGCGGCGGCGCGCGCCACCAAGCTGGCCAACGCGCCGGTGGCCGTGCGCGTGAGCGGCCTGACCAAGGTCTATGGTGGCCAGGCGGTACTGTCCGATTTCGATCTGACCATTGCGGCCGGCGAAATCGTGGCCCTGCTGGGCCCCAGCGGCTCGGGCAAGAGCACGCTGCTGCGCTGTATCAACCACCTCGAAGGCTGGGACGGCGGGCAGATTCACGTGGGTGGCCAGCGCCTGGGTTATCTGCCCGGCGGCCAGCTGATGAGCCCGGCCGACCTGGCGCGTGAACGCGCCACGGTGGGCGTGGGCATGGTGTTCCAGCAGTTCAATCTGTTTGCTCACCTCACGGCACGCGAGAACATTGCCGGCCCGCTGCGCTGGGTGCACGGCTGGACGGCCGAAGACGCCG
>CAUPRZ010000375.1:0-2997 GCA_963513855.1 uncultured Hylemonella sp. | reverse complement strand
TCGCCGGACATCGCCTTTGATCTTTCCATCAACCCCTACCGCGGTTGCGAGCACGGCTGCAGCTACTGCTACGCGCGGCCTTCGCACAGCTACCTGGGCCTGTCACCGGGGCTGGACTTCGAGCGCGTGATCATCGCCAAGCGTGGCCTGGCCGAGGTCTTGCGCCGCGAACTCTCGTCACGCGCCTACCAGCCCAGCCACATCGCCATCGGCACGGTGACCGACTGTTACCAGCCCGTGGAGCGTGAGCTGAAGATCACGCGCTCGCTGATCGAGGTGCTGCGCGACACACACCATCCCTTTGCCCTGGTCAGCAAGTCCAGCGGGGTGGAGCGTGACCTGGACCTGATCGCGCCCATGGCGGCCCGGGGCCTGGCGGCGGTCTACATAACCATCACCACCCTCGACGGTGAACTGGCCCGCCAGCTCGAGCCTCGCGCCGCCGCGCCCCAGCGGCGCCTGCGCACCATCCGCACCCTGGCCGAGGCCGGTGTGCCCGTGGGCGTGAGCGTGGCGCCGCAGATTCCCTTCATCAACGAAGACATGGAGCAGGTGCTGGAGGCCGCGGCCCAGGCCGGGGCGACCAGCGCCTTCTACACCGTGCTGCGTCTGCCCTGGGAGCTGAACGAGGTGTTCCAGCAATGGCTGCAGCTGCACTACCCGCAGCGTGCGGCGCGGGTGATGGCCCGCGTCCAGGAGATGCGCGGTGGCAAGGACTATGACAGCGACTTTGCCACGCGCATGAAGGGCAGCGGCCTGTGGGCCGACCTGATCGCCCAGCGTTTCCACAAGGCCTGCGCACGCCATGGCCTGAACCGCGAACGCATCACGCTGGATCTCAGCCAGTTCCGCCCCGGCCTTGCGGTGGGCCAGGGCAGCCTGTTTTAGGGCATGGTTCAGCGCACGGTGATCGTGCCCTTCATGCCGGCCTGGAAGTGGCCCGCGATCAGGCAGGCGAACTCGAAGCTGCCGCTGCGGTTGAAGGTCCAGAGGATCTCACCCGTCTTGCCCGGCGCGACATGGACCATATGGGCTTCGTCGTGGTCCATGTCCGGGTGCTTGAGCATGGCCGCAGCATGTGCTGCGAGTGTCTCGCCGGTGCCGAGGACCAGCTCGTGCATCAGCTGGCCGGCGTTGCGTACGCGCAGACGCACAGTCTCGCCCTGCCTGACCTCGATGCGATCGGGTGTGAAGCGCATGTTGTCCGTCATGGTGAGTGTGATGGTGCGTTGCACCTGCTTTGCGGTACCCGCGATACCCCAGGGCTGTTGTTTCGTGGCTGCTGCGCTTGCGGGAGCATGGTCGCCGTGGGCCCAGGCCGGCTGGACGGCCAGCAGGCTGAGGGCGATGAGCAAGTAAAAGAGTTTCATGATGTGTTCCAGGGTTGGGATAGGAGGCCAGGGACCCGAAGGGCTGCCGCCTGCATCGTTTCAGAGGGAGCTGTGCCTGTACGGCCGGAGTCAGTGCACGAACACAGCAGGGGCATCAGGCCCTGGCGATGGGAGGTTTGAAACCTGGATGCGGGTCAGCGCTGGCGTGCAGCTGGTTCAAGACGGACGGCTGGGGCATGCGCGCCTGCGCCAGATGGGCTGGCAGCAGGGCCGTGGCCAGTGCAAGCGAGTGGCAGATCTGGCAGGTGGTGCAGCTGCCGCAGTCTTCTTCGGCATGCGCAGCGTCCGTCGCGACCGATGGTTCATGCATGCCGTGCTGCTGCATCTCGTGGCAATTGTCCTGGACAGACGCAACCATCGCGACCTGCTGCTCGGGTACGCTCGCTTGCATCGCCATGACATCACCGACCCAGCCGCGCAGGGGCAGCAGGGCGATCATCAGGGTCAGCAGGAAGAAACGCATGGTGAGGAGAATGATAAGTCGGCGTTGGAAAAGTTCCAGCATCCCGTCGCTTCAAGGTGAGCCGGTTTGATATGCGTCAAGACTTCACGTGAATCGACTGCTCGGCTGCTCGTCGCGACTTCTTCGCAAGTTCCGGCGAATCAATAAGCACCGAAGAGTCCCAGGGTGCGCGGTGCCAGGGCCAGCAGGCGCTCGATCTCCGGCGCCGGCACGGGGCGTGAGTAGAAGTAGCCCTGTGCAGCATCGCAGCCGAAGGCCCGCAGCTGGTCGCTGATTCCCTCGGTCTCTACGCCCTCAGCCACGGTGCGCAGGTTCAGACTGCGGGCCATCTGGATGATGGCGCGAACGATGGCGGCATCATCGGGGTCGCTGTCGAGGTCACGCACAAAGCTCTGGTCGATCTTGAGCTCGTCGATGTCCAGGCGCTTGAGGTAGGACAGGCTGGAATAGCCGGTGCCGAAGTCGTCGATGGCCAGCTTGACGCCGAGCTGCTTGAGCGTGCGCACGCTGGAGAGCACGCTGTCCACGTCCTGGATCAGGATGGATTCGGTGAGCTCCAGCGCCAGCAGGCCGGGCGGCAGGCCGGACTCGGCCAAGGCGTGTGTGACCGACTGTTCCACATTGCCCCGCTTGAACTGGATGGCCGAGAGATTGACCGACAGGGTCAGCGGCGGCAGACCGGCGCGCTGCCAGCGCATGGCCTGCTGGCAGGCCTGTTGCAGCACCCAGTCGCCCATGGGCACGATGAGGCCGCTCTCTTCGGCCACGCCGATGAAACGACCCGGTGCCACCAGGCCCAGCTCGGGATGTTGCCAGCGGATCAGTGCCTCGACACCGATGAGTCTGCCGTCAGCCAGGTCGTACTGCGGCTGGTAGTGCAGCAGGAATTCGTCACGTTCCAGCGCACGGCGCAGGCCGTTGCGCATGAGCAGGTGTTCCCCGGCTTCCGCATCCATGGTGGGGTCGAAAAAATGATAGACGTTGCGCCCCGCTTCCTTGGAGCGGTACATGGCCATGTCGGCCTTCTTGCGCAGGGTCTCGAAATCGCGCCCATCCTGCGGACCAATGGCCACGCCGATCGACGCGCTGGTCGCCACTTCCATGTTCTCCAGTCGCAGCGGCTCCTGCAGCTTTTCCATGATC